>CAZIET010000011.1:0-14882 GCA_964538405.1 Candidatus Woesearchaeota archaeon | reverse complement strand
TTCTATGATAATATCTCTGAATTCATCCAATTTTCTTCCGTCAAACCTTTTTCATTGTTCCAAATATTGCCTTATTCTCTCTCCTGTTATGTCTGCCGTTTCCATTTTATTCCACATCCTCCACCGATTCTTTTAATGCTTTTTTCTGAAGCTCATATATTTTCTTTGCAGCCTCTCTTCCCATTTCAACTGCTTCTTTCAATTGTTCTGTGCTTATTTTTCCATCCAATTGCAGATGTGTTATTTTTCCTTCAGATGTGAA
The DNA here is from genome assembly GCA_964538405.1 of Candidatus Woesearchaeota archaeon. Taxonomy (GTDB): domain Archaea; phylum Nanobdellota; class Nanobdellia; order Pacearchaeales; family GW2011-AR1; genus JAGVWT01. Next base: position 14,620 of record CAZIET010000011.1, on the reverse strand, counting down.
TGTTATAGGAATATCGGTTGCACCTTCTCCTTCTTCCCAATCCTCTTCATGTTTTGAAACATCAACAACCAATTGTTTGTCCAATTTTCCAACGGAAACACTTGAAACCATATCTCTCATTTCAACTCCTGCATGTGCCAAAGCGAGAGCAGCGGCATTTATTCCCGCGCATCTTGTTGATGCGTTTGCTTGAAGTATATTTACATGAACATCAATTACTGTTCCTGGATAATTTTCCACCATCACTACTGGCTCCAAAGCCCATTCGGAGATTTTGCTTATTTCCATGCTTCTTCTTGATGGTCCTGGCTTTATTCTTTCATTTACAGAGAAGCTTAGCATGTTGTAATTGTATCTTAGAACTCCCTTGCTTGGATTTTGCATGTGCTGCGGATGCATTTTCTTTGGACCATAAACTGCCGCGATTGCAATTGTGTCTCCGAATGAAAACATTGCGCTTCCGTCGGCGTTTGGAATTACTCCGACTTTTGCAGTCATCTTTCTAAGTTCGTCTATTTTTCTTCCGTCGTCTCTCTTGAATTCTTTAGTCATTTTACTTGATTATAAATTAATATCCCCAAGCCTCCGATTGAGATAAATTTTGATTGTGAACTAAACCTATAAACTCTGTTAACCCATTTCTTTCCTCTTTAATATTATCACGTTTTACTCTATCTCTGTATTTGCTGGAAAAAGATAACATATCTATTTGTGAGTTAAGATAGCCAATCCTTTCATTTATTGCTCTTTCCACATCTGCTTGATATTGTTCTCTGTTCATCTTTTGTTTTTATCCAGCCATTTCTTTACTTCTTCAGTTAACCCTTCAACGAAGGATTTTTCGACAATAAAAAGTATTGCTTTCTTTGCAAGCAGTTCATTTTCAACTTTTTCTCCCTGTATCCATATCAATCCGTTCTGTCCCACTGTTATCTCACATCCTGTTTCTTGTTTTATCAAAGAGATCATACTCCCTTCTTTTCCAATTATTCTTGGAACTTTGTTTGAATTTACTTCCATTATTATTCCTTCTTCTATTTTTCCAAGTCCCTTGCTTCTTATTGTTAAATCAATTCCTCTTTTGTTTATGTCAAAGATTTTTGCAACAAGCAAGTCTCCAATGTTCATCACTTCATCTATTGCTTTCTTGTTTACAAATCCAGAAACTTCTGACAACGGCAGGAATGCTCCTTCTGCTGTTCCGATATCCACAACCCATCCATTCATTGTTATGTTTTCAACACTTCCAATTACAACATTTCCTCTTCTGGCATGATAAACTCCAGATAATGGAATTACTTTTACAAGTCCGGCTGATTCCTCGGCCAATCCATATTTTATTGCGACTACGTTTTTGCCCCTTCTTTCTGTTCCTTCTCCAGGTAAGTATTTGTCTCCTTCAACAATAACTTCTCCCGGAATTACTATTTTTCTCATTGTGTTGCTCCAACAGTATATGCGTTTGCTAATACTTTATCTCCCTCCATTCTTAATTCTTCGGCACGCACTCTATACATATTTTGTACCCTATCTTGATGTCTTTGGCTAGGAACCTTTTCTCCTAAAGCTGCATTTATTCTATTATTCCAATATTCTCTTCTTGCTTTATTTTCTAGCTCTCTTGCATCTCTGTGAAGTCTTATTCTAGCCATTTGCGCTTCGTAAAGTGTATTAGCTTGTGTACTCATTGTTTTATCTCCTGTGTTAGCACGCTTCCGTGCGTCGATGAATTTAATTTGTCAAAAAAGTCCATTGCAAGTCCAGCCGGAATGTTCACGACAATTTCAAGATCTCCGTTGGCGAGCCAATCTTCTTTTTCCTTGTATTGATTAACTAATCCATATGCTTTTCCAGTATGAATTGCGGGAACAGTGATTTTTATCCTTTTTGTTTCCATTTTTATTGGAAGAACCTTGCTTAATTGTTCCATTATCTCGGAAATCTGTGATTCCGCTGGAGCGTTTTTTATGTTGACGTTTGCTTCTTCAAGTGCAGTTTTCATTCTTTCCGGAGTTATTTTTCTTCCTGATTTAGGATCAATTGCATTCACAACAAGGAAGTCAACAACCTGTTTTATTTTTTTGTCCCTTTCCTCGCTTCTGTGTTCCTGTGTTACTAAAACTTCTCCGCTTTTCACGATTTTTCCTGCAATTTCGTAAACATTATCAGTTCCAAAAGCATCCATTAAATCCTTTGAAGAAGCATGCAAACCCTTTTTATGGTCTGTAAAAATCCTGTCAATTTCCAAGAAGTCAACATTGTTTGACATTCCTTTCCTGTATTTTAATGCCAAGTCCAAATCAACCATTATTTCAAAATGCTTTCCTTTCTGCTTGATTCTTGCTATAGTCTGAGTCATTTTGTTTTCAGAAAGCAGTTTCAGCTCTTATTCCTCCCATTTCAAATGCTAACATTTCAAGTCCCCTTAACAAAAATTCAGAAGGCATTTTTCTATCAGTAGGAACAACATTAACTATATCTCCAGAAGAAATCTCAATTATTGTACGATCATAGCTTCCATTTTCTCGATTATAATCAAGTCTTAGTGTATATTTTGGTTTATCACTCATATTTCTATTTCAAAAAATTCTTTAATTCTTCACCATCTAATCTTTCTATTTTAATTGAGTCCTTTTTTATGAATGCCAATTCAAATCTTTCCAGGTTGAATTTTCCTTCCTGTATTTCCTTGAAAATGTTTGCTGCAATCTTTGCTCCTTTTCTTATTGTCAAATCCTTTTTGTATTCTGTTCTTAATTTTTCCTTTATCTTTTCGTCATTTTCTCCTATTGCGTTTGCCATGTATGAGAAATAATTTCCTGTGACATCGCTTCCGTATAATTCTGCTCTTCCCTTGTTGACTCCTGCTACCATGATTGTGACTCCGAATGGCCTTGCTCCGCCGTATTGTGTGAATTGCTGCTTCATGTTTGAAATGTCCTTTATTACTGATTCTGGTTCTATTGGGGAATCATATGTCACTCTGTGCTGCTGCGACAATACCTGCGCCCTTTCAACCAAAACCCTTGCATCTGCAACGATTCCTGCAGAGCTTGCTATAATATGTGAGTCAATTTCATATATCTTGCTTGTTGATTTTGGTGCCAATAATGGCTCTTCAAGTCTTTTGTCTGCCAGAATGAAAACTCCGTCATTACAGACCATTCCTATGCTTGCGCTGCCCCATTTTACTGCTTTTTCAGCGTATTCTACCTGCAGCAATTTGCCTTCAGGCGAGAACATGGTCGCGGTTCTATCATAACCCATTGCCTGATGCTGGAAATCTATTGGCATATCCATTTTTGTATTTGTTTATGTTTAATTTGAGAGAAGTTTATAATCTTCTGACTTTTTCTCTATCTATTCAAAAAACCGAAGAAATGGCGATTTAAAAATATTTCGGGGTTAGTTTTTCGCCAAATAATCCCTTAGAATTCTTTCTCCTTCATCTCCTTCAAAAGTTCTGCGTATATTACCGGCACCATGTCTTACTATATCAAAATAAGGAATTCCTCCATTAAATCCATGAAAAAAACCAAAACTGATGTAATCTCTTCCTTGTATAAACTCTCTTTGGAAATTCATCTCTTTTAAGAAATCAACTTGCTCATCAAAAGTAAAAACATTATCTCCTTTGAAAGCTTTTTGTTTGACTGAATCAACTAAAGACATTACCCTCTCTGTCCTTTCTTTTCTTACTTGCTTTTCTTCCGTGTCTTCTTTCCCGGAATAAAGAAATACACCCATGCTACCAGAAACTACTACCATACCAACAGCAAATGCAATTGGCTTCCAAATTCCTTTAGGTAACCAATTATGAAAATATCCATGCACATCAGAAAAGTCACCACTAGTCATATGTATTTTGAATAATTTTAGTTTAAATAAATTGTTGTTCTATTTTACATTCTTTATGCTTCCAGAAACTCCTTCAACACTTATCTTCTCGGGAAAAACAGCAAAGCTGGCCCTTACATGATCCACTGATTCTCTGTTTATAGCAATTATTACAGAATTCTTTTCTTTTTTTATCCAACTCAAGCCAGTTTTTGACATTCCGAGAATGCCCATGAAATCTAAAATAGCTTTCTCAATATTTTCTTCAAGATTATTTCCTGTGACAAACAGATACCTTTTCTTCTCTCTCATAGAAGGTTTCAGGGATTTTAATGCCATAAAACTATAAGGAAAATTTGTTATTAAACTTTATCTAAGAATTCATCTCTTGGAATTCCTGCATCTCTTAAAATTGCAAGCAGCGTACCCCTGTCCAATTCTTTATGTAAAGGAACTGTTAGGAAGACCAAATCGTTTGTTAAAGTTACATGACTGCCTCTTTGCCTTAATGTTCTAAACCCGAAGAATTTTGCCAGGATTTTTATCACATCTATGCCTGAGATTCGGGGCAACTTAGTCATTTTATCTTAATATTTTGTTGCCTTTAAGTTTAACGTTTCCGTTTTCTACTAGATATTCTACTACAGACTCAAGATGTAGTTGCACGGCCTCTTTCAAATTTTCCTTTGCTTCTCCTATTGTTTTACCTTGAGTAGTAACTCCTAATTCTGGAACCCTTGCTACAAAATACTTTTCACCTTTAAAGATGTCAACAGTTAAATCCATGATATTTTAATTGTAGTTTAACTATTTAAAAGTTTGTAGAATTATAACGTCGTATTAAAATTTATGAAATAAACTTTTAAACTTATATTCCATTAGTATAAAAAGAAAAATGGAAGTTTATTCTGTTGGTGGTTACAGCGAAGTTGGAAAGAACATGACTGTAGTCAAAACCGGAGAAGACGCATTCATTTTTGATGCCGGATTGTATATTCCGGCAATTATTGAGTTACAGGAGGAAGAAGCAAGAAGAGAGCCCGATGAAAAAACTTTGAGAAGAAAAGGGGCAATTCCGGATGATTTGCTTCTGGACAAGTTAGGAATTAGGGACAAAGTAAGGGCTATTTTCCTGAGTCATGGACATCTTGACCACGTTGGAGCCACCCCTTATTTGGAACATAGATACAAAGCTCCGATAATAGGTTCTCCGATGACTACAACAGTTCTTAAAAAAATATTCGAGGATGAAAGAGTGCACATTGTTAATCCAATAAAAACCGCGCAGGTTAACTCCACAATAAAAGTAAAGGGAAAAAATACAGAATACACCGTAGAATTTATCCATATGACTCATTCCATTCCACATACAACAATGATTGCCCTCCACACAAATGAGGGAATTGTCATTTACGGAAATGATTTCAAGTTGGATGACACTCCAGTAGTCGGAAAGCCACCAAACTACAATGCATTAAAGAGATTGTCAAAGCAGGGAGTAAAGGTATTGATTGCAGATTCCCTATACTGCGGTTCCAAGCAAAAAACACCAAGCGAAAAGGTTGCAAGGGATATGGTTAGTGATGTTTTCCACAGTTTGAGAAATGACAAGAATGCAATTTTCGCAACAACTTTCTCTTCGCATATTGTAAGATTGAAAAGCATTGTTGAATTCGGAAGAAAGATTGACAGGAAGGTTTTATTTTTGGGAAGAACTTTGAACAAATACATGGTATCTGCTTCACTAAACCACTTGGCTCCGTTTAAAAAAGATGTTGAGCTGAAGGCATACAGCAAGCAGTTGGGTTCTGCACTTAGGAGAGTTTCACAGGAAAGGGAAAAATATCTTGTAGTGTGTACGGGCCATCAGGGAGAGCCGGGAAGCATTCTAGATAGGATCAGTCATGGACAGTTGCCATTTGAATTTAAGAAAGGAGACAATGTTGTTTTCTCATCAAAAACGATTCCGGTTCCAATAAACATAAAAAACAGGGGAGATTTGGATAAAAGAATCGAAAAAATGGGGGGAAGAATTTTTGACAATGTTCATACTAGTGGACATGGGGGAAAGGAAGACTTGAGAGAATTGTTCAAGCTAATAAACCCTGAAAATATAATTCCTTCTCACGGTCCTATTGAACACTTGAAACCAATACATGAACTGACAAAGGAATTAGGTTACAGCGACAAGAATGTTCATTTTATGCACAACGGACAAAAGATAGTAATATGAAAGACGATATAATTCAGGGATTAAAGATGGCAATGCTAAAGGGGGAAACGCTACAACAGGCGATGCAGAGTTTCTACAATTCTGGTTATGAAAGAAAAGATATTGAAGATGCAGCAAGAGAATTGCAGGGTTTACAAAGCCAATTGAGTCAGGAATCAAAAATATTCAATCAAAATGAAAAGATGGAACAAAAACCCACTCCAACCAAACTTGAAGAAAAATCAACCCAAGTAGTGTCAAATTACGAACAACCACAGAAGAGTAATTCAAGAATAATTTTTATGATAACAATACTTTTGCTGTTAATAATTGTTGGAGCTGCTTTGGCGGGAATTTATCTATACAGGGAAACAGTTATGAACTACATTACTAACATTTTTGGTTAATATGTATGAGATTTACACTCCTGCAGAGGATTCATATCTTTTGCTGAGAGTTTTGGGAGATGAAGTTCCGAAATTGATTCAAGAAAATCCTGATCTGAAAGTTCTGGAAATGGGAAGTGGTTCTGGAATTCAATTGGAAGTGCTAAAGAAAATGGGCGTCAAAAATATTCTTGCGGCTGATTTAAATTCTGCAGCAGTGGAGCATTGTAAGAAATTGGGTTTTGATTGCATTCATTCTGATTTATTCGAAAAAATAAAAGAGAAATTCGATTTGATAATTTTTAATTCCCCATATTTGCCCCGCGATATAAGGGAGCCGAAGTCTTCACAATTGGCTACGACTGGTGGAAAGAAAGGAAACGAGATAATTAATGAATTTATAAAACAATCAAAAGAGCATTTGAATAAAGGCGGAAAAATCTTCCTTTTGACAAGCTCTCGCACAGCCAAAGTGGATTTCAAGGGTTACAAGAAAAAATTACTGGACAAAGAAGACATGTTTTTCGAGCAGTTGTTTCTTTGGGAATTAAAGAATTAAAATTAATATAATATATGAATTTATCCTTGGAAAAACCTTCCACTTCTTAACACTTCATTTTCGCTATATGAACCATTAGTTAGTTTATCGATTGCTTTTCTTGCTGCCTTGTATTCTGAATTAAAAAAGTTGCTTAGTCTTCCTTTTCTACCATTGAGGAATCCTTCAGTGTATTCTACTCCTTTTTGTAAAAATATTTGATAGGCTATATCTTCATCTTTTTCAGGATGCCATACTATTCTTTCCACAAACCTTTCAAAGGCAAAGCCAGTTAAAGCTACTGCAGTCATTACGCTACCAGCCAAAATAACAAGATTATCTAAATCTTCCATAACCCTTCATAAAAATTCTATTTTTAAACTTTATGAGTCGCACTTCTATTTTTTTGCAATCATCTTTATATACTTCTTGAATGCTGGAATTTTAGGTGTAAAAATGGTGAAATTTGCTCATATGGGAGACGTCCATTTAGGGGGATGGAAACAACAGGAGATGCGGGACTTGAACTTTCACTCATTTCAGAAAGCTATCCAAGTATGTATCAAAGAAAAAGTAGATTTTATCCTTATAGCCGGAGACCTTTTTGACAATGCATTCCCCCCAATAGAAATACTGAAAAAGACTTTCGCGGAATTCAGGAAAATACATGATGCAGGAATAAAATGTTTCTTTATTGCGGGAAGTCACGACTATTCTGTTTCTGGAAAAACATTTCTTGATGTTCTGGAAAACACGGGATTTTGCAAGAATGTTGAAAACGTAGAAATTATAGGAGATGAATCTATACTAAATCCAACTCTTCATATGGACATTGCAATTTATGGTTATCGCGGAAAAAAAACAAGTTTGGAAATCAATGAATTAAAAAAAATGAAACTGAAGGAAACTGAAGGATTCAAGATTTTGATGCTTCATACAACAATTGACAAGGCGTTGGGAAATTTTGGCAATCTTCCAATAGAGGCGATAAATACAGAAGAGTTGCCTCATGCAGATTATTACGCTCTTGGACATTTGCATATTGACTTCCAATATGGAAATTTTGTTTATCCAGGTCCAGTATTTCCAAATAATTTTGCGGAGTTGGAAAAGTTGAAAGGTGGAAGTTTTTATATTGTAGAAACAAACAAAAAAGACTACACAAGAAAAAAGATTGAACTAAAAGAAAAAGATGTTGAACAAATACGATTCAATGTGAAAAGTGCCGTTACAGCTACCGAAGAAGCAATCTTTGAATTAAGTCAGAAGGATTTGAGGGACAAAATAGTATTGCTAAGATTTTCTGGAGAGTTGGAAGATTCTAAGATATCAAACATAAATTTCAAGCTAATAGAGGATTTTGTTATGAAAAAAGGAGCATACTTTGTTTTGAGGAATACGCATGAGCTTAAAGAGAAAGAAGAAGCAATTGAAATTAATGTTGGAAGCGAAAATATAGGAGAAGAGACAACAAGGCTATTTCTAGAAAAAAGCGAATCGAAATTCAAGCAGTTTGCTGAAGGACTAATTCATTCTTTGTCTGCCGAAAAGAGGGAAGGTGAAACCTCCGATGACTTTTTCAGAAGAATATTTGATGAATCTAAAAAAATCCTAAAATTTTAATATGAAAATAAGAAAAATAGTTCTGAACAACATAAGAAGTTACGAAAATCAGGAAGTAGTCTTCCCCGAAGGTTCGACCTTGCTGTCTGGAGACATAGGTTCGGGAAAAACATCTATACTCCTGGCAATAGAGTTTGCACTTTTTGGTTTGCAGCCAGGACAGAAAAGTTCGTCCTTGCTTAAGAATGGAAAAAACACAGGGGGGATAGTCTTTCATTTTGAAATAAACGGAAAAGAGATAATTGTTGAAAGAAATTTAAAGAAAAGCAAGTCCATATCTCAAGATACCTGTTATCTTACTATTGACGGTTCGAAAACACAGCTTTCTGTGATGGAATTGAAGAGCTTTATTCTGGATCTACTTAACTATCCAAAAGAATATTCAAAAAAGCAAAATATCCTGTACAAATTTACGGTTTATACTCCTCAGGAAGAAATGAAGCAGATAATACAGGAAGACTCCGAATCGAGGATGAATACTTTAAGATATATTTTTGGAATTGATAAGTACAAGACTATTTTAGAAAACGTTTCTTTGCTTGCATCAAAAATTCGTGAAGAAAAAAGAATTAAGGAAGGGATGATATCTAATGTTGGAAAGGAAATGTTGAATCTTTCTGGGAAGGAAACTGAATTGCAATTAAAAAACACGGAATCTTTTTCCATAAATAACGATTTTTTACTAAAAAAACAGGAAACCAAGAAAATACAGGAAGAAAGGGAAAATGTAACTCAGAAAGTCGAGGAAAGAAATAAACTGGATAGGGAAATTGAAAAGAACAAGCTGACTGTAATAAATAAAGCAGATATGATTGCAAATAATGAGCGCCTTATTAACAGTTTAAACCTGCAAATTCAAGAAATAGAAAAAATAAAGTTCTCCGAACAAGATTTTTTGTTTTTAACACGGGAAATTGAGATAAAGAAAAAGGACAAGGACAAAGCCAATGAAGACCTGATAAAGATTTCATCCGAAATAAATTCACTCAGCGCTAAAAATACAGAAAACAATATACTAAAAAACAAAATTTCTCATCTTGATACCTGCCCTACTTGTTTGCAGATTGTCAACGATTCATATAAAACAAATATAGCGCAGAAATGCGATCATGAAATATTAGAAAGCAACAACAAACTCACTACTTTAGCTTCAGAAAAAAATAATCTTCTTGAAAGATCAAAAAATCTTAATATAGAAATAGCAATACTGGAGAAAAGACTGCAAGAAATGAATCTATTGAAATTAAGAAGTCAGGATTTGGCAAGCAAGATCAATCACATGCAGGAGATACTAAAATCAAACGAGCTTTTGAGAATTGAAATTGAATCGTTGAACAATTCCCTAAATTTACTATCTGAAAGTTTTGCTTTGCTTGAAGAATATGAAAAAAGATTTGAAGAAATAAACAGAAGACTCGACATGGCTTTGTCTCAAGAAAGGGCTGCGGAAATAAAAGTGGTTGAAAGTAAAAGAGAAATAGAATTTTTGGGAAGGCAGATAAAAGAAATCAAGTCAAGAATTGCAGAATCTGAAAAAATAAGGGAGCAAATAAATTATTTGACGGAAGTGGAAAACTGGCTTTCAAGTGATTTTACAGACATGGTTTCACTTATTGAGAAAAATATAATGATGAAACTGAAGCATGAATTCTCAAGAATCTTTTCGGAATGGTTTTCAATGCTGGTTTCGGAATCATTTAATGCCTACGTTAGGGACGATTTCACCCCCATAATTGAACAGCAGGATTACGAGTTGGATTACGAGTATCTTTCTGGAGGAGAAAGGACGGCGGTGGCGCTTGCATACCGTCTGGCATTGAATCAACTGATTAATTCCGTTCTTAGCAACATTGAAACAAAAGACCTAGTTATCCTGGACGAACCAACAGATGGATTTTCTTCGCAGCAACTCGATAAAATGCGTGATGTTCTAAATCAGCTGAATGTAAAACAACTGATTATAGTCAGCCATGAGCAAAAGATAGAGGCTTTTGTTGAAAATATAATAAGATTCAAGAAAGAAAATGGCATATCAAAGGTTGAATTTTGAGTAACTTAACAGTAGTAATGGTAGAAAGATTTATAAAGTATTTCTTTTGATTTAATTTATGGAATTTAGTCTTGAACATAAAGAGCCACAAAGATCAATGTTGGGAAAAGTTAATATAAGAGAAGAATTGGATGCGGCTGTTAAAAGATTAAAATTAACAATTAGAATAAAACCAATAAGTATTCTTGCACAGAGTAAGAAAAAAGAAGCCCGAGACCATCTTAATGGAGCTTTAGCACAAATTGATTTAGCAGAACGACAGTATTTTGAAAGATTAAGTGTTTATAGATCTTCTGGTGCACTTAGTGCAGAAGATTATAATCAAGCTAGATTTAAATCAAGAACTATGTTTGATCCTTTTGAAAGGATGAGAGATCAAGCTAGAAAAAATTATTCTTTGTAAGACTTTGTCCTAGATTTTTTACCAAAAGATTTATAAAATCTTATTCTTAAATGGGATTATAAGTTCTAGTAACTCTTTGCATTATTAACACAAAAATGGAACAAGACCTAAAAAATTCAGTAATGAAAACAGGGACAACTATATTGGGAATTGTCTGCAAAGACGGGGTTGTGATGGCCTCTGATAGGCGTGTAACAATAGGTGGGTCTGTGGTAGTTTCCAAACATATGCAAAAAACATTAAAAGTAGGTGATTATTTTCTTTACTCTGGGGCTGGGTCTGCCTTTGTTATGAAAAAAACAAAAATGGTTTTGGAAGCAGAATTAAGGCTTAAGGAATTGAAATCGCGATCAAGACCAACTGTTAAAGAGGCTGCCAATTTACTTTCAGTTTTAGTAAACTCACAGGCAGGACACATAGGCGCAATGCTCGGTGGAATTAATGAGGATGGTTCAACTGAACTTTATACTGTTGATCCTGCAGGTCATGTTGAAAAGGTTTTAGATTATGATGCTAATTTAGGAAGTGGATTTGCTTTTGTTCTGGGATTATTAGAAAGACAATACAAGCCAAATACACATGTAGAAGAAGGAGTTAAATTGGCAGTTGAAGCACTGAAATCCTCGACACAAAGGGACACTGCAAGTGGAAACGGATTTGATGTGTTTACAATCACAAGAGACGGAATCAAGCAAGTAATTAGCCAGGAAATAAGGCCTGATTATGAGTCTGAGTAGTTTTCATATTCAATAAGTGATTTTTATTTTTAAATTTTAAGATGGATTTTCTAAAAAGCATAACAGAGAAATTAAAAGGAAAAATAACGGAAGCCAGTTTTGAAGGGGCAAATATTGTCCTTTATACTGATGACGAGGATTTCTTTAAGCATGGAAGCGGAGAGATAAGAAAAATCGTAAATGAAATTAAGAAAAGAATTGAGCTCCGCGCAGATAAGGATATTTTGATGTCTTCAGAAAAAACAGAAGAGGTAATAAGAAATATTATCCCACAAGAAGCCGAAATAACAAACGTTTTGTTCGACAATTACAGAAGCATAGTTATCATTGAAGCAAAAAAGCCGGGAATGGTGATTGGAAAAATGGGAAGCACATTGGATGAGATAAAAAACAAAACTCTTTGGACAATCCAGGTTCAGAGAAGCCCTTCAATAAAATCAAAGATAGTTGAAAATATCAGGGAGGTTTTGTATGCAAACAACAATTATAGAAGAAGGTTCCTTAATTCAGTTGGAAAAGAGATTTATTCTGAATATGATCCCAAAAGAACGGATGAATGGATAAGGTTGACTTTCTTGGGAGCAGCAAGGCAGGTTGGGCGTAGTTGTGTGTTGTTGCAAACTCCCCGTTCTAAAATATTGCTTGATTGCGGAATAGATGTTTCAACATCAGGAGAGGAAAAATTTCCATTCTTCAACATTCCTGAATTTAGTCTGGATGATCTTGATGCTGTTATAATCAGTCATGCACACATAGATCATGTTGGGATGGTTCCATACCTTTACAAGATGGGTTACAAGGGACCGGTTTACATGACTCTTCCATCGAGGGATATTGCCTCTCTTTTGGCGCTTGATTTTATAGGTGTTGCATACAAGCAGGCAGAAAAGCCGTTATACAGCTCAACAGACATAAAGGAAATGGTAAAGCATAGCATTTGCCTTGGATACAATGAGGTGACTGATGTTACATCAGACATAAGAATCACTTTGTACAATGCAGGACATGTACTTGGAAGTGCAATGGTTCACATTAATATTGGAAATGGATCTCACAACCTCCTTTATACCGGAGACTACAAATTCGCGAGAACAAGATTGCTTGAATCAGCTGCTGTAAATTTCCCGAGATTGGAATCTGTAATAACTGAATCAACATATGGGGCAAAAGAAGATGTTCTTCCTCCAAGAAAAGAGGCGGAAGACCGTTTCATTAGTCTTATAAATTCTGCGGCGGAGCGTGGCGGGAAAGTCTTGATTCCGGAATTGGGATTGGGGCGAGCGCAGGAAACCATGCTGATAATAGAAGACGCAATAAAATTCGGGAGAATGAAAGATATTCCGGTTTACATTGATGGGATGATTTGGGACATTAATGCAATTCATACTGCTTATCCGGATTTCTTGAACAATAGGATCAAGGCAATGACCTTTCAAGATAAGAATCCATTTACATCGGATGTTTTCAAACGTGTTGGTTCGCCTGAAGAGAGAAAGAAAGTAATTGAAGGCGGTCCTTGCGTTGTTCTTGCAACTTCGGGAATGCTTACTGGAGGAGCAAGTGTTGAATATTTGAAGGAATTTGCAAGCAATGAAAAGAACATGTTGATTTTTGTCTGTTATCAGGGATCAGGGAGTTTGGGAAGGCAAATTCAGGAAGGGGTAAAGACTGTAAGGATGGCTTCAATAGGAAACAAGGAAGAAATTGTAAAAATAAATTTGGAAGTTCAGATTTCCAGATTGACTGCCCATGCAACACGAAGTGAATTGATGTCTTTCTTTAAGAAAATAAGTCCTAAACCAAAGAAGGTTATGGTTATGCATGGAGAAGTATCAAAGTCTCTTGATCTTGCATCCACTTTGTATAAAATGTATCATATCGAAACGCTCGTTCCTAGAATTCTAGAGACAGTGAAGCTGAAATAACTTTAGATAAATCCACCATGGACTCTGCATCTATACACTACTCTATTATCAATTGATATGGACTCCAACCCATTGAAGTTTGTAAGATCTCCTTTGACCGAAAACCAATATCTCTTATTACCTTTGGAAAAGGTAACTGGTCCCCTCACTGGAATTTTTACATCATCCTCTGGTTGCATTAAAGCTTCTCTTAAGAAGTTGTACAGTTCACCTTCATTAACATTACTATCCAACACGAAACCAAAGTAATTCATCCCCCATTTCGCTGGAGCCTGTTTAGCAAAGTCTTCAGATAGCCATATTTGTTCTCCCCCTAGGAAATTTCTACTTCCCCAATAAGTATCATGATAAACTAATCCATCTGCCTCAAAATGATAATCTTCAGAGCCTGGTCTAGTGGAAGGTGCTTTTAGAGCAGCTTTATTTGCATAAGTTTCTTTATTTGATTTCTTAAGGAATTTTACTAATCTACTTAGTTCAATAGGATGATTCATTTCAGCTAACACGAATATTTATTTTTAAATCTTGTGAATGTAAAACTTAAAAACTCTATTTCGTATTTCTAATGATGAACTGGAGAAGCCATATAAAAGAGGTGTTTTTTACACTTATGATTGCCCTTGCAATTGTATTATTCTGGAGGGGGACATGGGGATTGCTTGATGTATATCTTTATCCAAACAATTATTTTTTAAGCTATGTGATATCAATAATTGCAGGAATTCTTATTTTGTATTTAAATAAAAATTTATTGAAGAAACTCGCATGAAGCACAACATAAAGATAATTTTGATTATCTTGGGCGGTATGGTGGGTTTGTTGATTGTGTCGATTATCACACCTATATATAAGATAACTAATTCTATTTCATAGGGATTATCCTTGCTGCGCAAGGATAATCCCTGTCAC
>CAZIET010000010.1:0-15001 GCA_964538405.1 Candidatus Woesearchaeota archaeon | reverse complement strand
CACGCCCGGAAAAAGCGGAAGTGGAATCCGTAAAAGACCAAACCAATTTGGCTGTTGAAAACAATTTCAAAGGAAAACTGCATATTGCACATACTTCAACTCCTGAAGCAGTCATGCTTGTTGCGGAGGCAAAGCAAAATGGAATAGACATCTCATGCGGAGTTTGCCCGCATCACTTTATTTTTGACTGGAACCAGTTGGGAACAAAAGACGGAATCTTGTGGAAGATGAATCCTCCCTTAAGAGCCCCCCAATCTAGGACAAGAATGCTTGAACTGATGAGAGAAGGGAAAGTCGACTTCATAGAAACAGATCACGCTCCACATGCCCTGAATGAAAAAATCTCCTCTCCATTCATGTCGGGAATTCCGGGATTGCCATGGTGGGACTTGTTTGCAGAATATTTAAGAAAAAATGGCTTCAGTGAAAAGCAGATAGGAGATTTGACATTTGAGAATGCAAGGAAAAGATTCGGGATAAATATAGAAAAGACAAACAGGCCAAGGATTAATAGAAAGCATGAATACCCTTTCAATCCTTACAAGGAAATTGAAATACAATTAGGTTTTTAGTTCCATAATTCTTATAAAGGAAAACACAATAAAATTTTTATGGAATCGCCTGCAGAAGAGCCAGTCAAAGTCTATCCTCTTGATAATGATGAATTCGTAGGGAAGGTACTAAAAAGAAATGGAAATTTTCAAGGGAGGATAGCGCCAGAAAATCTTGATTTGACGAAAGCTGTTGACTGGGACTACATGAATGAGACCCTCAGAAAGAGAGACCCTAAATTAGAATCTATAGTTCCTGATAATCCTGGTTTCACTCAGGCTGAATGGGAAATTATAGAAGAGGCATCTAAAAGACATCGTTCTTATTCGGGAAATCCTTTTAAACTAGAGAGAGAAACCAATTCAGAATATCAAGATAGTGTTGCGAGAAATAATCTTGTGGACATAACGGGGACAACGTTAATCGGGCTAAACGCTTCAAACGCATATTTTCCCTATATACGTGCTGCTGAAGCGAATCTTTCTGGGGCAACTTTGGAAGGGGCAACTTTGGCCGAAGGAGATTTTAAAATGGCAAACCTCAGCGAAGCGAATCTTTCTGGGGCAAACCTTAGAAGAGCAAGCCTTTCATATGCACGAATGGTTGAGACAAAATTTAGCAGAGCAGATTTGACGGGTGCAGCCTTGACTGAAGCGAATCTTTCTGGGGCAACTTTGGAAGGGGCAGACCTCAGCGCGGCGAATTTTAGCGGAGCAAATCTTACCGGAGCAAATTTAAGAAGTGCAAAATTAAATGGAACCACTTTCAGTGGAAATCTTACCGGGGTAGATTTTACAGGATCAAATTTCTGGGATGCTAAAATGATTAGGAGATCAACATTTAAAGAAACCCAAGGAATCGCATTCGTCAAAACAGATTTCGCAGATGGTGAAGATTTCATAGCCATTCTAGTCCCGCAAAAGGCAGAACCCGAGAGTTCCTTCAAAAACAGAATTGTAATACAAAAGCCAGGGGTGAAATATCTAAACAGAAGGCTACCAGACTTCTTGAAAGAATTAACAAAAGATTATGGTGAAGAACATGATTTAGTAATAAGATATAATCAATGGGTGAAACTTGCAGAAGATGAACTACGAAAATTAGACAAATAATTGCTTCTTAGTCTTATTCACGGGCTTCTCAACATTTGTCCAATCCATCTTTATAGCATTGGCAGTTATTTCCTTTACATTGCTGCCAACCGAAACCATCCATGCAAAATAAAGCTTTGATGCTTCTGATATTCCATCCATAGAGCTGAAATCAACCTCTTTTTCCTTGAAAATCGAGGCAGCCCCGATATACATGACAACAATCAACAATATTATAAAAACCATAACGATTCTGTGCTTTACTCTTGTCATTTCATGGAAAATCCATATCAATGCAATTATTGCCGCAAGAATAAGCAATGTCGTTCCCGAAAATAACCCTCCAAATGCCATGCATAAAACAAGCCAAGGAACTATAAAAAACTTTTGACAAAAAATTTATAATACGAAGAAACATGGAAGAATATGAAAACTAGCACAATTATTGCCATTGCAGTTATTCTGATTGTCGCTGTTGTTGGAGCATATTTCTGGACACAAAATGAAACGGTTGATGATACAGTCAATATAGTTCAAAATAATTCAAATGCAGTTCCAAATGAAAACGATAATGTAGTTGATGACTATGAAGTGGCAATAGAAAACTTTGAATTTCAGACAAGCGAACTAAGAATAAAGGCTGGTGACAGGGTTATATGGACAAATATGGATTCATCAATGCACACAGTGACTTCTGATACAGGAAACGAATTGGATTCCCCTCTTATCTCAAGATTGGGAACGTTTTCATACACTTTCAACAAAATTGGAACATATGAATATCATTGCGCTCCACATCCGTACATGAAGGGTAAGATTATTGCTGAATAAAACTTTTATAAATCAATTTAGTTCTTTCGTAATACAGCCATGTAGTACAGCGGTCAAGTATTCAGGCCTTTGGCGCCTGAGACCCAGGTTCGAATCCTGGCAGGGCTACTTTTATAAATTAATTCTGCCAAGAAAATTAAGAAGCCCCGATAGTTTAGCTGGCCAAGAATCCGGCCCTCTCACATCCAGTTTTTCGGATTTGAACACAACATGGGAGAATCAATCTCGTCGAGAGAAAGATTCTCAATAACCTTGTTTTGCGGTCTGAAAAACTTTTCCGTGAATCTATATTCATGGAGTGGAGAACGGCCGTGACCCGAGTTCGAATCTCGGTCGGGGCGTCTTCAGAGCACAGGTAAATTTAAAATATATACTTGATTAAAAATCAAATGGGTAGAGTTCAAATCGGAGAATCAATTGAAAGTTATGAGGATGCTATGACTGCCCATTGGAATCTGTATATTATGGCTTCTGTTTTGTTTTTTGGAGGAATATTTTTTTGGTGGTTAATGGATTTCTCTATTAGTTTTAATCCAGGAATATTATTAATTATTGCTGGAATAATTGTATTTCTAATAGGCAAAAAAATTGGAAAAAGTAGAAGGAGAAAATATAGATTTTAAAGAATGGAAATAGTTGAAATTATAAGAGTAATAATAATAGTAATAGCAACCCTTTTAGTTATAGGTGCTTTCTCACTACTACTTTAGTTCCTTACACTCTCTTGTAGTTCGGTCGGGGCGTTTTTATTATATAAATTTATAAATAAAATCTTTACTTCTTTTGTATGGATCCACAAGAAATTATTGGCTATACAATCGAAGGAATAAAATGGTTAGGTTTGGGAATTGGTGGAGCTCCTATTGCTTTTGGTATTGTAGCTTCAATAAAAGATGTTTTGTTTTCAGAAAAAATTAAATCTCAAAAGAATTTAGAAAGAATCGCAGAAGAAGAAATGAATAAACTTGGAATGGATCAATCTTTTGAAGTGGAATGGGGTGATTTTTTTAGTGACTATGTAAAAAAGGATCAAGATGGAAAATATAAAATATGTATTAGAAAAAGTTTTACTGCTTCAAGAAATTTAGTGAGACATGAACTTTATCACATTCACAGGGGCCATATGCATAAAAAAGATAATATTTTCATAAGACTATTAAAATACTATTTTATTCATGAACCTCAAGCAGTAGCTTATGGAAGTTTTGGATTAAAATTTTAGTAAAAGCTTAGTTTTTTAAAATTCCCTTTTCTATAACCAAAATGAAGGATAAAAAGAGGCTTGAATTCGATTCTCGTGGAAAACCAGTAAAGGTTGACAGAATGCTTTTGGAGTTCTCACAAGAAGATATGCCACAAGATGTGCATCTAAAAACATCAAAAGAACTTTCTTTCTTGAAAGAAGAAAAACCAAAGTTAGAAAACATCTTCCAGAATAAATATTGGAGTCTCTACAAGGATGATCAATTCCTAAAACCATTGGCATTCTCAAATGGAAAAACACAGGAAGATGTTGTAAAAGAGATTGTTGAAAAAATAAAGTCAGGAAAAAAAGTAATCTTCCTTCATGGTGTGTGTGGGAGTGGAAAGTCTGCAATCGCATTGAACGTTGCAAGAGTTATGGGGAAAACTTCTGTTGTAGTCCCAATCAAATCTCTTCAGAAACAATATGAAGAAGACTATATGGGAAATAAATACTTGTTGAAAAACGATGGAAAGAAACTGAAAATTGCCATGATAACAGGAAGAGACAATCACGACTCAATTATAATGCCGGGAGTTTCCTGTGCTGATCCATATCTTCCAGACACAATTAAAATTACAGAAAAGAATTTCCACAGGATAAAAGACTACTATGAGGAAAACCCATTCACAAAAGATGAAATGCCAGAAGAATTAAAGAATGTGAGAAGATTGTCAATTGCTCCTGCAAATCCATACTGGAGTCCTATACTCCCAGCTTCATTGGAAATAACACAATTGAAGGACGCTGAAAAGAAAAGGTACAAAGGAATGAATGGAAGAGAATTTGTTTTTTATCACAGAAAAAAAGGATGTTCATATTATGATCAGTATCTTGCATATATGGATGCAGATGTTATAATTTTCAATTCAGCAAAGTACCTTGCAGAAACAGCAATGGAAAGAAAACCACAAACAGAAGTGGAAATAATTGACGAAGCCGATGAATTCCTTGATAGCCTATCAAATCAGACAAGATTAAACCTAACTCTTGTATCTGCAGGATTGAGACTGTTAAAACCGGAATCAGACGATGTAAGGTATCTAATAAGAAAAATTACGGAATTAATAGAGTTGGAGGAAAGAAACAAAAAAGCTACAGGAGTGGATGAAAAGCAAATCTACAAGTTAAATGAAACAAAAATTGCAGAAATTTTGAGGATACTCGCACAGGAATCTGATTTGGAAGCTGAAATAGAAATTGATGAAACAAATTATGCTAATCAGGCATTGGAAGCCGCAAGAAATTTCATTGAAACAATTGATGATACTTACGTTTCATTCTACAAGGAAGAAGATACCTTGGTTGCAACTCTTGTAACAACAAACCTTGCTGAAAAATTCAAGGGAATAGTAAGTGGAAATAAGGCATTGATTCTTATGTCTGGAACTCTTCATTCAGAGGAAGTTTTGAAGCATTTGTTTGGAATAAGGGATTACGCAATAGTTGAAGCGGAGACTTTGCATCAAGGAGCAATAGATATAATAAAAACAGGAACTGAATTTGACTGTAGATATTCCAACTTCCAGTCTAAGGAATTTACAAGAGAGGATTATTTGAAATCTTTGTCTAAAGTAGTTCAGAAATCAGAAAAGCCAACGCTAGTTCATGTTAATGCATTCAGCGATTTGCCAACAGATGAGGAACTTGAATTATTGGAATATCAAACATTGGTAACCCAGAGCGAATTAAGAAATGCGCAGAACAGCGACAAGATAGGAAAAAGAATTTCTGATTTCAAAACAGGAAAATTTCCAGTCCTCTTTACGACAAAAGCCTCAAGAGGGGCGGACTTTCCGGGAAAAGTCTGCAATTCAATTGTTTTCACAAAATATCCTAATCCAAATGTGAATGATACTTTCTGGAAAATATTGAAGAAAACTCATCCAGACTATTACTCTGAATTCTACAAAGATAAGGCAAATAGGGAATTCTTGCAACGAATTTATAGAGCATTAAGATCAAAAAATGATCATGTGTATATTTTATCTCCAGATACAAGAGTCCTAAATGCGGTAAGGGAATTGCAGATGAAGGTTATGAAAAAAACATAGATGTTCTAGTTTCATAAAACTTAAAAAATAGCTATTTGAAATTAACATATGGGTCAATCTGGATTAGAATCAACAATTAGGAATATGGCTATAACAGCAATAGCAGGAACGGCAGCTGTTGGATTGGTGGAGTATACTGGATTCGCAGAACACGTACAAGCCTATGAACTTGCCAAAGCAGAACTTGTAAGGGAATTCTTTGGAGAATTTGCAGGAAAAGCAGCTTACGTGTTTGCTCATAGTATTAGGACAGGAATAGATGTTATAGCAGGACTTACTGCAGGACTTTTAGCATACAGTTTCAAAAAATCTTAACCGTAACTTTTAAATATCCTTTAAACCTTAATTTCCCATAGGAAGTATCTTTAGAGATTACTCACAATTCACACGACGCGGTGTTCGCGAAGTATCACTTTCATTTTAGCTTCATGCTATTTTTGAAGACGAAAGCAATGAGAAATTGCTAGAAAGATATTTCTAACTGAACTTTGTTCAGAAATCAAGTAAATTAGGAGAATAACAAAAAATGGCTAAAGTAAGCCCGGTATCGATAAAGTACATGATTCATGCCAACTTTATTGCAGAAGGTGCTTTGGAAAAGCCTGATGTCATAGGGGCAATATTCGGTCAAACCGAAGGATTGCTGGGAAATGACTTGGAAATGCGTGATCTGCAGAAGGAAGGAAAGATCGGAAGGATAGAGGTCGACTTGGAAAGAAGCGACAAGAAAACAAAAGGGGTCATTAAGATTCCTACTGCTTTGGATCAATCCGAAACTGCATTGATAGCTGCAGCCGTGGAAACTATAGAAAGAATCGGCCCAAGCGATGCGCAAATAGAAATTGAAAGAATAGAAGATGTCAGAGGAAGCAAGAGAGAATTCATCATAGAAAGGGCAAAGAAATTAATGAAAGAACTTCAAAGCGGATCTGATTCAAGGGAATTCTCAACCCAAGTCAAGGACTCTTCAAGAGTTGCGGACATAATTGAATACAGCGATGAAAAGTTGCCGGCAGGAGATTTGTCTGACAGAGAGATCATTGTTGTAGAAGGAAGGGCGGATGTAGTAAACCTTGTAAAGAACGGAGTAAAGAATGTTATAGGTATGAACGGAACCAACCTCCCAGAAGCAATAAGAAATCTAAGCAAAGAAAAAGAAATAACTTTATTCGTTGATGGAGATCGTGGCGGAAGACTGATAGCAAGAAATGTTGCAGACAACGCAAATATCAAGTATATAACATCGGCTCCGGATGGAAAGGAAGTTGAAGAATTGACAGGCAAGGAAATAATTATCTGTTTGAGGAGAAAAATGCCCACACATGAATTTTTTAGGTATGAAGTTAGAAGATTTGACAATCAAAGGCAGGACTCCAATGACACAGAGAAATTAAGGGAAATACACCAACGCAACAAAGGAAGCGGAAAGGCGATTATTTTGGACAAAGGCTTGAATGAAATCAAAACAATTTCTGCAAAAACACTTAGCGGTTCATTAAAGAAATTGGATCAAAATCCTTACGCAATTGTAATTGATGGGGTAGCAACAGAAGGAGTTATAAGCGCTGCAGAAGAGGCAAATGTCCAGACAATAGTTGCAAATAATTTCTCAAGCACGAGTTCAAGAGTTAAGCTTTTGAGTCTGTAATTTTTCTTTTTAAGTTTTCAGATTCATAATTCTTTTAAATAAAATAAACAAAGTTAATGTATGGTAGGAGTTACTAGAAAGATAGGAAGTTTGTCTACGGGAGAGATATCTGACTTAGGAAAGTTACTGAAATTAGAAGAATTAGCAAAAGAAGATATTATCCCAGATGATAAAATTAAATTTCAGTTACAAAGACTAGACAATGATTGCGGACACGCTTGCCTAGATATGCTTGGATATGACGGCCATGGAACTTTTCCACCAAAAGTTAATGGAAATGGTTTGCAAAGGGAGGAATTACTTTCATTCCCAAACGTTCGAAGAACGGCTAATATTCAGCTTTCATCTAATCCATATCTTGAAACTCCCCATATGCTAATAGTGGGGGTCATTGCAAAAAAAGGTAGCGCTGCAACACACTGGGTTATAGGATACAAAGACAAAATATACTGTCCTTCATCAGGCATTTGGAAGACTGGAAAATATGAAAGTTTTTTAGATAATGTAGAAGCATTTAATGTTCCTTTTGCAGCATAAAAATCTTTTAATAGAACGACTTTCACCATTTGTTCCTTACAGTGAGTACTTTAAAGTTAACTTATCATGTTATCACCATAAAGTTTATAAACAATTTTGGAGATTCAAAAATTAAAGAAAACTTCGTTTTCTGTTTGAAATAAAATGATAAAAACAAAAATGAATGTCACAAAATTTTTGGTTTCTTTAGTGGCAGTCATGAGTCTTTTGTTAGTAACAGTCAGTGCTCAAGAACTTGTCAACATACAAAGCGTTGAAATAAACGGCGTGGATGAGTTCGGACAAGAAGACATTAGTGTTATTGCAGGAGAAACAATTCCTGTGAAAATAGTCTTTGAAGCATTGGAAAATGCCTCTGATGTCAGACTTGAAGTAAGAATTGAAGGCACAAAGGTTGACTCTGAAGCAGAAGTCTTGATTGGAGACCTTGAAAAAGGAAAGAGATACGTTAAAACAGTATCTGTAAGAGTTCCATACGAATTGCAAGACGAAGTTAGTGATGACGTGACTCTTGAATTGAAAATATGGAATGGAGACTTCAAAACGGAGCTCTCAGATGAAATTGTCTTGAGGGTTCAGAGAGTATCCTACAAAGCAGAAGTTATGTCAGTTCTAACAAGCCAGACGGTAGCAGCAGGATCAAACATGCCTGTAGATATTGTCTTGAAGAACAGAGGATACAACGAACTTGAAGATTTGTATGTAACTGCAAGAATAACTGCATTGGGTATTGAAAGAACAGCTTACTTCGGAGACCTTATCGCAATAGAAGAAGATGATGAGGAAGACACTGTAAGAGGAAGATTGTTCATGGATGTTCCTTACGGAGCAGCTCCAGGAATATATTCCCTTGAAGTGGAAGTTAAGAACAGAGACATGACTGAAAGCAAAGTGAAACAGATAGCAGTAGAGAATGACTTCAGCCAAATCGCTGTTAAGTCAGGAAACGACTTGATTCTTGTGAATCCTACAAACAAGATAAGAGTTTACACTGTTGTTGCTGATTCGCCTGCTACAGTAAGCGACAGCACTGTTGTTGTTCCTGCAGGTTCTAGCAGAACAGTAAGCGTTGACTCAAACGGAGCAGAAAGCTTCAAGGTTAACGTTTTCTCGGGTCAGACACTTGTAAGCACAACTGAATTCAGTGGTGTTGAAAAAGACCAGACTACAAGCCCGGCAATGATACTTGTTGTTGTTCTAACAATAGTATTCATCGTATTGCTTGCTGTGTTGATCGTATTGATGACTAAGAAACCTCAGAAAGAAGAATTCGGCGAAAGTTATTACTAATTATTCCTTTTTTATTTTCTTTTTATTTTGTAATAATTTTCTTCTTTCTCAAATTATAACGTAGTGTTAACTAAACATAAAATGAAAGACATAACTTTTATGATAAATGTAGATCCAAACAAATTTGGAAATCTACTAAGAGATGTTGGTCTAGTTTTAAGCACACCTATAAATTTTCTTCCTGGTTTTGATAATACAAATACTATCCATATAAAAAGAACAGTCACTGTTATAGGAAGCTATCCAGAAAGCACAGTTTATCTTGTCTCCGATACAGGAATAAGACATGAAAAAGATGAGGAATTAATTGGGATGAAAGACTATACTCAAATATATGTGGAAAAATTAAGAGATAAAAGCAGATAGAAATAAGGAAACAAAAAAGTTCAAGTCTTCTCCAAAGCAATCACATTCGGAATCTTGTATAATTCCTTGTCCGCAGTTATCAAAAATGCCCCATGAATTTGAGCCAAAGTAACATACAAGGCATCATAGACAGTTATGTTATATTTGATAGAATTTTCTATTGCTTTTTCTAAGAAATAACTATCAGCCTTGGGTATATCAAATTGAGAAATCCATAGGGATTTGTTTGCATACAAGATTCTTTCAACATTTAATTTTTTACATTTTAGTGCATTTGCAACTTCTAAAAATATTAATTCAGGAACAACCATTTCAATCTTTCCAGAAATATGATCTTCTCTTATCTTAAGGGCTTTATCAGAGTCTTTTTCATTAAGAAACCACTTAACTGCAACTGAAGCGTCAACTATCTTCTTCTGTCTCTCCATTCCCTTATTATTGACGTGCTATCTCTGCCGCCGTCAAAAACCCCAGATTTTCTTATCTCATCCATCATTTTTGCTGCTTCTCTTCTCTTCTCTAAATCTATCTTTTCTTTCTCCTTATCCTCAAGATTTTCGATTATCGCTCTTCTTAAGACAGCACTCCAGTTAATCTCTTCATGAGATCTCATTCTTTCTCTCAAATTCCTGTCTATCCTGACTGATATTGTTGTATCATCCATGTAATACATGTAATACATGTAATATTTAAATCTTTCTAATCAATAAGTGGAACAAACAAGAATCCATCATGTTTTTCCTTTAATATTAACTTTCCCTTAACTTTTTCATAAGAAACCAATGACTGTGAAAACTCGTAAGGCCTTCCAAGAGGTGCTGCAATAATTCCTTTTTCTTTAAGCTGAGGAACAATCTTTTTGGGAATTTCGGATGCAGCGGCGCTTATTATAATTCTGTCAAAGGGAGCTTTTTGCTTCAATCCAGCTTTTCCATGAGCATAAAAAACTTCCACATTCTTGTAGTCCTTTAAACTTGTTTTTGATTGCTGAACTAACTGTTTTCTTATCTCCAATCCAAATGCCTTTCCTTTGCTTCCCACTACTTTGGACATCAATGCAAGAACATATCCGGAACCGCTTCCTATTTCAAGGACTTTCATTCCAGTTTCAAGTTTGAGCATTGAAAGCATCGTAGCAATTGTATATGGTTGTGAAATCGATTGTCCCTCCCCTATGGGCAAGGAAGTGTCTTCATAGGCAAAAATTCTGGATTCTTTGGGAATGAAATCCTCCCTTTTGACTTTCGAAAAGGCATCTAAAATCTCTTTGGAAAAACCTCTTTTTTTCAAACTCTGCAGCAATTCATCTCTTTCCACCGTTCGGTAAATCATTTCAAATTTAAAAGAATAACGTGTATATTTCATAGCAACAATCTTTAAAAATAACTTTAATGAATCATAAATATGAGGTTGGAAAATAGTACATTTACAACAGGAAACGTCGCAATAGGACTCCAATATTTTTGGGAGGTTACAATACCTCAATTAAAAATTCTTCAAGACCACAAACTTCAAATGCCATATGATGATAGAGGGATTGATCGAAGAAGGTCTATAAAAATAACTAAAGGGGCAGGTCCTTTAGAGTACCATGTGGAAGATTATAGGGGGATGGAAAAACTTGGAGAAAGAACATTCAAGGAAAGTGAAGTAGTGCAAGGATTACTAAACAACACCCCATACAGAACCCCAAAAACTCAAGAAATCTTTAATCCACCTGCAACAAAATAGGGGCATGATCAGAACCAAGAACATTTCTCAAGATTCTGCTATCTTTAATGTGACTTCTTAGATTTTCACTAACGACAAAATAATCGACCCTCCAACCGATATTTCTAGATCTCGCGTTATTCATGAAACTCCAATATGTGTAATGTCCTGGTTCTTTTGTAAATTCCCTAAATGTGTCAATAAATCCTTTTTTCAGGAAAGAGTCAAACCATTCCCTTTCCTCTTTTGTGAATCCGGCATTCTGCATGTTTTGTTTTGGATTTGTCAGATCTATCTCTGTATGTGCAACATTGAAGTCAGAGGCGATTATTACTGGCTTTGTTTTTTCCAATTTCTTGCAAAATTCCAAAATGGCATCATTGAACTGCAACTTGAAATCAAGTCTTTTTAATTCTCTATTGGAGTGGGGAAAATACACATTTAACAAAAAGAAATCATCAAATTCCAAAACCAAAACCCTTCCTTCAGAATCAAATGATTCATTCCCGATTCCACTTATGACATTTATCGGTTTTATTTTAGTATAAACAGAAACTCCACTGTATCCTTTTTTCTGCGCAAAGGAATGGAATGCTTCATATTCTTTCAACTTACCTAATTCTTCTGGAAACTGTCCAATCTGACATTTGACCTCTTGAAAACAATAGACGTCTGCTTTCTCTCCTTTCATAAAATCAATAAGTCCTTTTTTGAAACAAGACCTCAATCCAGCAACATTCCAAGAAACTATTTTCATCAAAACAAGACCACAATAATCTTTATAAAATAAATTATTAAAAGAAAAGTATGAAAATGAGTGTATCCTTTGGAATAGGATGGAACGATTATAGAGATTCTGCAGAAAGAGCTATAAAAGTATTAGGAGAACTTAAGCAAGATCTTGAAACATTATCTAATGTGCCTGTTATAAGGGATAAAGGCAATGAAAATGAGGTTTGTGTTCGGAGAATAATCATGATAGATCCAGTGAGCTCTCCAGGAAGAGATTTTCCTGATTTAAAATATTTTGTTAGAGACTTGGCAGATAAAGAAATTAGACCTCGAATTGGAGAGCAAACTTATACCCATAAAGAACTAGAAAAATTAAGGGAAAATCTACCTAAAAGAAGTAGATTTATGACAATCTACGGTGGACCTTCAAAAGAAGCGAGTTCTTCTTAAACCTTCATACTTACAATTTTGCTAATCCCTTCGTGCATGCTAACTCCATAAAGGACATTTGCATTTGAGATAATCTCATCGTTGTGTGTTATTACAATGTATTGACCTTTCTTCATGTACTTTTTCAATAATTCAGCCAGTCTTGCAGAATTTCTTTTATCCAATGCAGCATCAATTTCATCTAATATGTAGAAAGAATAAGGTTTGTATTCCTGTATAGCAAATATCAACGATAAAGCAACCAAAGTCTGCTCCCCTCCGGATAATGAAGTGACATCAAAATATTTTCCATGCCCTGTTTTAACTAAAACATTAACTCCTTCTTCAAAAGGATCCTTGGGATTTTCCAGCTGCAATGATACCTCTCCCTTTGTGCTCAAGGTTGCAAAATTTGCTGCAAATACATTGTTCAAATCAGTGAATGTTTTCATGAATGTTTTCTTCTTCTTGTTGTCAATATCGGCAATGATTTTCATTATTTCCCCTTTCTCTTTGTCAATAGTCTCTGCTTTTTCTTTTACTATATCATATTCTTTCTTTACAGAATCATAGACTTCCAATGAAAGTAAGTTCACAGACCCAATGCCAATCATTGATTCTTTTGCCTTTTCTATTCTCTCCAACAATTGTTCCTTTGGCATTCTTATAGTTTCAACATCCTTGTATTCCAGAAAATCTGTTTCAAGATTTTCAACTCTTGCCTTTGCTTCCGCCTTTTCAATATTGAACCTGTTTATTTCCTGCTCTATGTTATGCACAAGATTTTGCTTCTTTATTCCTTCCATGTCCTCCTCCCTTATTTTTCTTTGATATTCGTCCCTTTCAGCAATTAGCTTTTCGAATTTTCTTGTTAACTCTTCTTCCTGATCCCTTTTTTCATCAAGAAGTTCTTCCTTTTGCTTCAAAATCATTTTCTGCTCATTCAAATCCTCTTTCAAATCCTCCTCTTCCCTTAATATTTGTTTCAGGGAAATCTTTGTTCTTTCCAGCTCTCTTTGCTTGAATGTTATCTCAGAATTTACATTTTCCTCACTTCTAATGGAAATTTCCTGCAATTCAACTCTCGCAGTCTCATATCTTTGCTCAACTAATGAATCTTCTGTAACTAACAATTCCAGTTTTTTTCTTGTTTTTTCCAGTTCAGCCAATTCTTTTTTGATATTTTCAGCCTTTCCATTTAATGCCAACAATTGTTTTTTCCTTTCATTTATGCTTGTTAATTTGACCAAATCAGACTCCCTTTTTCTTATTTCGGAGTTTACCTCTTCAATCTGTTTTTCCAACACAGTTTTCTTTTCTTTAATTTCATTCAATTCTTTTCCGGCATCTTTTATCTGCTTTTGAAGAACTAAAATTTCTTCTCCAACTTCTTTGTTTATTCCGTGAATGTGTTTTTCTGTTATCTTTGACTTGCAAACAGGACAAATGTCTATTTTGGCTATTTTTTCCTTAATCTGGTTTTGTTTATTTATTTCATGTTCATTTTTGTAAGAAACTTTTTCCAATTCCAATTGCTTCAAATTCAAATCATTCAAAGAAGCTGTCTTTTCGGTTAAGGACTTTCTCAAAGAACCTATTTTATTTTCATCAGTTCTTGAGTCAAATATTCCCACACCAATCTCATTTACTTGCTTCAATAAAAAATCCGATTCATTTGTATAATTGTTCAAAAGTAATTTTTTATCGTCAATTTTTTCTTTTACGGACTTAAATTCGGATTTCAACATGTAGAATTTTTTTACCTCTTCCTGTAATTTGTCCAATTCTTTCTTCTTTGCTTCAACATCTTTTTGTTTCCTAACCAAAGTGGGAGATTCTTTCTGCAAATCCTTCACAGAAACTTCATTTTCCCTTATTAGTTTTTCAAATTCCGATTTCTGCCTTGACAACTCCCCAACTTTATTCTCATAATTTTCTATTTTTACATTCAATCCGGCAATTTCCGCCCTTAAATTGGCAATTTCCTGGTTAAGCTTGTCTTGCTCAAATCCGGTTGATTTCTGTATCATTGAATTGATTGAATTTATTTTTGCCTCAAATTTGGCAATTCTCTCTCTTATTTCCGCAACAGTCTTTTTTGCCTTTTCAATTTCAGCTGCTTTTTTCGTAATTTCCCCCTCAATTTTTTCTAAGTCTTTTTTCCTTAAGGTTAAATCACTCGCAATTATACTTGCCTTGAACTTCTTTATGTCTGCCTCTAGTTTTTTGTATTTCAATGCTTCCTGTCTTTGTTTTTCAAGATTATTCAGATAAGATGTTCTCTCCCTTAGAATGGTTTGCACTTCTTTCAGTTTTTCTTCTGTTTTTTCAAGTTCCTTTAGCGCTTTTTCCTTTCGAATTTCATAGATCGAGATTCCTGAAACTTCCTCTATTATCTTTCTTCTTTCCAAAGACTGCATTCTTACAAAATTCTGGATCTCTCCTTGGAGAATTATGTTGAAACCGTTTGGGTCCATTCCTGCTTGAGCTAATAATGAAAGAATTTCCTGTCTTGTTT
>CAZIET010000009.1:3524-15998 GCA_964538405.1 Candidatus Woesearchaeota archaeon | reverse complement strand
GATAATCTTGATTATCTTGGGAATGTTTGTTATTACACAATTGCTTGGGCTTTACGTTGTTAACCATTATTTTTCAAATGTTCTGCCATTGGGCTTTGAAGTTCCTCAGCCACAGAACGATAACGAATTCAATCAGGCCTTGGCTTCCTTGATCTTTGCGTTTATAGTTGCGATTTTGCTTATTCTGCTGTTTAGCAAACTGAGAATAGAGTTTGTTTTGAGATTGTGGTTCTTTGTTGTTATATCCATTTCATTGATAATCACATTAAATGCATTTGCAAAAAACATTCCATTAGCTGAGACTTTTGCGCTGATTTTCATATCAGTTATCTCTTTGATTTTGTCCTATATTACAATCTATAAGCGAGTTTATCTGACAAATAACATTGTTTACATGCTTGTTTATCCAGGTATTGCGGCGGTGTTTGTGCAATTTTTGAATTTGTTCACATTGGTTGTACTGCTACTGATTATTTCATTGTATGATGTGTGGGCTGTATGGCATTCAGGATTGATGCAGAAGATGGCAAAATATCAGATAAACAAATTGAATGTTTTCTCAGGATTTTTTGTCCCATACATGTCAAAGAGATTGAAGTTAAAGCTTCAGAAAATGAAGAAGTCCCAATTGAAAAAGAAAAAAATCAGGGTAAATGTTGCGATGCTTGGCGGCGGCGATGTTGTATTTTCAACTATTGCGGCAGGAGTTGTCTTGAAAACTCTTGGATTGGTTCCTGCATTATTGGTTATTGTTGGTGCAACTGCAGGATTGACTTATTTGCTGATGTTTTCAGATAAGAAGAAATTCTATCCAGCAATGCCTTTCATTACTGCTGGAATTGTGATTGCGATTCTTCTTTCATATCTGATTTTCTAGAATTATATTTATCGAAATATGTTTATAAGGTCTATTATTCCGCTGCCTGAAGAATGACTAAGCCTTACTCCATGTTGAAGATATACTTTTCCTCTACCACCCATTTCAACATGAGAAAATCCTTCTCGGCTGAATAAAATTTCTCTTAACCCTCCAACCCGAACTAACTTAGTATTCACAGCTGGATCGTAAGCAATTATGTGTTCCCCATCAATTTTTATAGGAATATTTTCTAAATCCATTTTAACAATACCTCCATAACCGGAAATGATGATATCTCCCGGTCCATTTACAAGTATTGGAAACACATCTAAATCAGAAATAAGGGTTCTGAGAAGACTAATATTCATCCTATTTCTTAGTGAATACCCTGAAAGTTTGACTGTTGAGTCTGCTAGAAACAAATTATCTCTCTCAACTATCAATTTTTCACCTTCGGAAAGAGTTAAGTGTTCCAATCCATCACAAACTATTGGAGAAAAAATAATTGATGAATCTGATAATGCACTATATTCTGTGGTTACCACATTTCCAGACAGAATATGACCTTTTCTTATATTAAGCATTGACTTAGCTTTTACTTTTCCTCTGGAAGAAACATAACTACCATTTTTTATAGAGGTAATTTTTTGATCTTTTTGTAATATAACTTCAACCAGTGGAACGCTTCCGTGAATAAACCTATAATCCATTCGCTACGGAAATTTGACATCTTTAAAAGAATTTAGTTATTTCCAGATATATTAAAACTTCCGACTTCATAAATTTCGATAAATTCAATCACTGCTGGGATCTTGGTGGCAATTGTTCTATCTTATCTGATTCACTAGGTCTCCGCTTTTCTAAATCTGTTTTAAGATCTCTTAACAAAGCCATTCCTAAGGGATTAAAAACATCTTCTTTAGCTATATTTGAAAATCTTATTCCGCTTGCCCTTCCTTTGTGATATTCAGTTGATTTTAAGAAATAACTTCCTACCAAACCTGCTCCCCCTACAAGATATAACCAAGGATTTCTTGTTTGATAAGCAGCTATGCCTAAGGATCCTAAAACAGCAACATAACTTGCTAGCACTATTCCAAAATGCCTTCTCACTTTTTGCTGAGATCTTCCTAGTTCATATTTTTCTGAATTCATCATCCATCCATCTGCTTCAAGTTTTTCATTCTCCTGAAGGGCTTGCTCTCTAATTTTCGGGTCTAGAATTCTGATAAGGTGTTTCACTATTTACAAAATTAAAATTTAGTTAAATATGGACGTTGTAGAATAAGATACTACATGTCACCTCCTTCCATCGGCGGTTGGAGCTCACTCTCTTTTAGGTAGCCCATTACAAATGTTTAATGATAAACCAGTATAAATATTTTATCAGATATTTGGCTCTTCAATATGTTCTTACTGTTTAAAAGTAACAAATTCACAAGATTTATAAACCTTTGATTTTTGACCTTTTCATGTTAGTAGAACAGGAATTGATAAAGAAAGTAAGGGACTATTTTGATCTGAATATTTACGAAACCAAAGTATGGCTTGCATTGCTTAGGAAAGGAGTAGCTTCTGCTGGGGAAATTTCCTCTATGTCTGGAGTTCCAAGAAGCAGAACTTATGATGTTCTTGAAGGATTAGAGAAAAGAGGATTTGTTATCCTAAAGCTTGAAAAGCCGGTAAAATACATTGGTGTAAAGCCAAGAATAATCCTTGAAAAGCTGAAAAACAACGTAAGAAAGAATGCAGAGGACAAAATGATGGAAATTTCTCAGATAAAGGAAACCTCTGAATTTGAAAATCTTGAAAAGCTCTATACAGAAGGATTGGAGCCAATAAAGAATGAAGACACTTCCCTAGCATTGAGAGGAAGGACAAACATAACAAACCACTTGAAAGACATAATTAGCAATACAAAGGAAGAAGTCATAATGTGCATCAATGTTGAGGAACTATTGTCAAAAGCAAAACTATTCCAGCAAACATTCACATTATTGAAGAAATCAAATGTAAAAATAAAGATAGTGCTTTCAGGAAATGATTCGGTGATAAAACAGGCAGAAAAGAAATTTGAAATGAAGTTCAAAAGAACAAACATAAGCGCCAAATTCTTCATAGTTGACAGAAAGGAAATACTTTTCTATCTTTCAAAGAATGTGGATGAAGAAAGTGCAATATGGCTTAACTCTGAATTTTTCTCCCAAGCTTTCGCCTCTCTTTTTGAGAAGGCAACTAAATTGTGAGGATAAAAAACAAAAATGACTAAAGAAAATTATGAATACAAAATAGTGATCAAACCAATGGTGGGAACAGAACCTGATGAAGGCTTTGCTAGATTGCCTTGGGTTGGATATCAAGGTAAAACTGAGCAGCATCCTGAAGCTCCAGTAGGTAAAATAGATTTAGGTATTCTATTAAAAACGCTTGGAGAATGGAGAAAAACAAAACCAAGAAAATTAGAAATCACCGTTAAATCTTCTGAAGAGTAAATAAATTTTTCTATAACAACTATGATAATCATACAAGCTCTGTACTCATTTCTAAGATTAGTTTTTTATTCCTTTTTTCCCAGTTTTGTAGAAACTTCCTGATATCTAATTGATTCTTTTCCTTAGCGTAAAGCCTGCCATTTTTTATTACGGCGTTCTTATGTTTTTTCTTAAATTTTTTTATATTTTCTATATCATTTAATTTTGGGCCATTAAACATAAGTTCTTTTTTTCTTTCAACTACAAAAAAGTATTTTGCAGTTTTTCCATCGTTATACTCAAAACCCCTGTTTTTTACAATAAAGTATTTTGATATTTCCTTTGTGATATACTCATAGAATTTCAAGAGTTTTGTTCCCGCAATATCTCCTTCCTGCCTGTTTGTTTTAACATCTAATATGATAAATTCCAATCTTTTTCTTGTAGCATTTTTCTTTATTTCTTCCCAATTGATTTTTTTTGTTTCAAAGAACCTTTTGTTTGGTTTCTTCAAAAATTCTTTTGCTGCTTTTTGGAATTCTTCAAATGTTTTCTCAGACAGTGCAGCCAATGCATTTCTTTGCTTAAATGTTGGATCAATTAATATTATAGGTGAGTTTAATTTGGCTGAATTTACATTCATCATGACTTCTTGCCTGTTTTTGTAATGTTTTTCCACATCAATTATTATTTTTTCCTTTGCTTTTGAGGTTTCTTTTAAGAACTTCAAGAAAGTACCATAGTATTGTATCAACAATTCTATTCCATAACCAGAAAATCCCTTTATGTATGATTCAGCCCCATAGCAGTTGTTTGCATGGCAGAACGCTTTTGCAATCACAACTTCGTTCAGTATTTTCTCTGTTTTGAGTTTTTTCCTAATGTAATTGACATGGAAGTAAGACAAATCGGTAATGTTTTCCGCCTCTTTTGGATTTCTTACTTTTAATACAGGAACTACTTCAAAGACAATTCTTGTACTTATCCTTATCTTGAAATAGTCTCTTGATCCGTGTATCCTTGTCTTTTTGAAATTCTTAAGTAATTTTTCAGTTAAATCGGATAGGTTTTGGCCTTCCTTTTTGGTAAATCTGATGAAGATATCAACATCATATTCTTTGCTTTTCATCATTGTCCTTTTTGGATAGCTTCCCCCAACAAAGACTTCGGCTTTTATTTTGGATTTTTTTATTTCTTCTTTGACTTTTGAAAGAAATGCCTTAAGTTTTTCGTCAATTTCCTTAATTTCACTCTCACCTGGTTTGAACTCTTCAACCACTTCTTTTAATATGGAATCAACATTCATATTAGAAATATGCTTTTTGGGTTTTTATACTTTAAACTGAACTTTGTACAATGCTGCCGCAATAATCATCAAAATTAAATAAGGTAAACCAATTGCCGCTCTCTGCCATATTCCTCTGTTCTGTAAGTCATGTGTAAAAAAGAAAACATAAGCAAGTATTAACGTTATGAGTCCCAAAACCAAAATTACGGGAGTTAACCATCTTAATTTTTTGTTCTTGACAATACTAAAAGCGAAAAGTACTAATCCAACGGCTAAAATCGGAAATTGATAATTTGAAACTATTATATGCAATCTGTCAATCATAGTGTAAAGTCCAGCACCACTACTTCCATAAAAAATCCCCGTCAAATACATCAATATTCCTGTGACAAATATGAAAATGGCTGAGATTTTTCCCAAATAATTAACTTCCTTTGATCTGAACAACCCCATTGCAAATAACATGATAAAAATTCCGAATAAACTGAATCCAAAAACATTAGTTAGGGTTTGTATTGGACTATTTGCTGTTCCAAGCTCACTTATGGTTTGATTAAAAACATTGAAACCTGGATATAGCAGCGCAAATAGAAAGTAAATTGTTATAAAAAAGATTATCGGTCCAATGAATCCGCTTGCTATTAATATTTTGTCTAAATTTATTTTCATTTTAAAGATAATTTATCACACAGTTGATTAGTGGGATTTTCTTGACAGTAATTATTGCATATTCCTTTGTTGTTAAGACAAAAACTATTACATTCTTCTTCAGAGCCACATAGCATTCCCAATCCTTCTCCTGCTAAGGGATTTATCAATGGTTCAAAAATCCCGGAGGTATTTATATAAAAAGTAAAACATAGAAGTAGAACCGCAGTTATCAGTAATATAATTCCAAGTGTATTTTCTTTCATCTCAATTAATGTTGTGTGAACTCAACAATCCCCAAAATAAGAACTAAAGCAGCCCACAGATAGTTCAAAGTTCCTGACCAACCCATATATTGGGTAATGGCAATAAGAACCCCAACAAGTACAGCTCCTCCAGCCATCATCTCTTTTGATAGCATTTTATACCTCCTTATAAAATATATTTTGGTAACTTTAAATATCTTCTTCTCTCTTCAAAGAACTAAGATCGATTATGTATTTCCCCTCTTCCAATTTAAAGACCAATGGTCTGTTTTTGTTGAACAAACTTACAACATCTATTTCATACTTTCCTGGGGCAGTCACCCTTACAGACTCTAAATCTAATATTACCGGGATTTCTTCATTTTCAATTCCTGCCATTTCCCTTATTTCACCTTCCATTTTCTCTTTTTGTGGGGCAGGAAGATTTATCGGAGCTTCGGGATTGTTTTTGTGTTCCTCTATTTTCTTCATTTGCTCTTCTCTTATGTAGAAGAAAAAATGTCCCCCGCATTTTTCACATCCTTCTATTATGACTTTGCTTGTTGCAGGATAGATTGATGAGCAGTGAATGCATTGATGGGGCATTTTAGAAAAAACTAAGCAGAGTTTTTATTGTTTTCCGTAATCAAATGAGAGTAAGTTGTATTCTTCAGTATTATAAGAACAGATTCCTTCTTCACGCCATAAAATAAATTCTTTGGTGCCTGCATCCAAGGCTAATTTGCTGCAATGCGTGCAATAAGGTTCTTTTGATTTCATTGGTTTGTTATTTTTATCTAACCTTATAAAATAGATTATCGCGCCTTTCAATTTTGTAGGATTTTTAGTAGTGGAATCTATTATTGCCCTTTGCTCTGCATGAACACAACAAGTTTTGTCTGTAACTTTTGGGTTATACTTTTCTTTATCCACCAAGCACTTTCTTTGCGATTCCAAATTTCCTGGTGGCGAATTAAATCCAACTCCAATGATTTCTCCATCTTTTACAATGATGGAACCACATTTAGATCTTAAACAAGTTGATCTCAGGGCTTCTTTAATACATTCATTAAAGTATTCTTTTACATCATCTTCAGAAACAAATTCCATCAATACTAAACTAACACTGGATTTAAAATATTATTTGTTCAAAAACAGCTCAATCTTCTTTGGGTTTCTTTTTATCTCTTTTACGATTGTTGCAGGACCTATTATTGTTATTGCCCCTAAATCCCCACTAAACAAACTGTTAGCAATTCCCCTTTTCATTTTTCCAAAAACACTATCGTTTCCGTTTCCCGAAATCACTGCAAGTTCTATTCCCTTGAATCCCTTTACATGATTTATCATTGCCATAGTGTCTCCAATCAATCTTGATTCTTCTTCTGCCCTTAATTTTCCCTGCAGTATCAGAATGTTTCCTCCAAATATTATGTTAAGGATTTTCTTTATTCTTTCATCACTGTTTAACCTGCTTATTTCTGAATATGGCATGAATTGGATTGAGAAACCTTTTATTTTTTTTATTTTTGACATCTTAAGCCTTTTTTGCTAGTTTAAATATTGACTCGTAAAACTTGTCAAGGTTTTTTCCATATTTTGCACTTATTCCAATAACATCATATTCAGGAAATGCTGCCTGAATTTTTTTTATGTCTGCTTTTTTCTTGTCGATCTTGTTTGCCACTATCAACACCGGGATTTTTCTGGCTGCCAAATTACCTATAATGGTAATATTCACCTGGTTATAAGGATTTTCCATAACGTCTAAAACAACAACTACGACATCCATGTCATCAAGCCATTTGATTGACTCAATGACTCCTTGTGTTGCTTCCTTTGCTCTTTTTTTTGCTTCATTTCTTTTTATTTTGTATTTCAGGAAATCTTCATAGTCTATTTTTGTTGCAATTCCTGGCGTGTCAACCATTTTGAAAACCAATTTCTTTCCATTGTGAGTTATTTCCACTCTTTCCTTGAACTGCACGTTTCTTGTCTCATGCGGAATGTTGCTTACTCTTCCCATTTCTTCGCCGAGAAAATCTTTGCAGATTCTGTTTGCGAGACTAGTTTTTCCTGCATTCGGAGGCCCATAGAATCCGAGTTTGATCTCTTTTTTGACTCTGAAAATACCAAAAATACCCCCAAAAAAATTCTTCAACATCTTTTTCATCTTTTAAAAACTGAAATTTAATCAACCAAAATATATTTGCCTTTTTAGTTTATAAATATTCATGTCTTTTTTATGTCACTTTTCTTGAACAAATCAAATAATTTTGATATTGGGATTTCTAGCATTCCTGTTCTTTTTCCGACGTATTTTCTCATTACATAACTTACCTGTTCTCCGGTCCATCCCGATTTCTTCAATTTTGCTTCTATTTCCCTGCTTGGGGTGTTTTTCCTGTTTGCGTTTTCGATGTATGAAACCAAGTTGAAAAGATCGTTTCTGTTTTTGAACAGATAGCTTTCATATCTTCTCTTGTACCATTCCTGCAATACCAAATATGCAATGAATCCAATTATCAATGCAAAAATTGCCGATAAAATTAGTATTTTCCTTTCCGAGATTTTTTCTATGAACGGAGAAATATTTATTGTAGTTTTTGGCAGTTCAGATAATTTCGGGGAAATGAACATTGGAAGATTTTCAAAACTTGTTTCTTCGGTTGTTGAAAGTTCTATGCTTCTGCCTTCCTTTGGCACTTGAATGTAAACATATTCTCCAGAATCCTGTTGCCCATAGTTTTCCTTGAAAACTATATTATCCAACTTGTTCATGATGAGATAGCTTTCTTCCCTTTGAGGATTTTCATTTATTTCTATTTTGAATGTTTTCAATGCACTTTCTGTGAAGTCCTCATATTCAGCCGAAATTTCACTTTCAGATACTCTTACCGTGGTTTTGTTCAATCCCCAGGCAACTACGCCATTAACGTATGCATTAGTACTTTCTCCAGAATATCCCTCTCCGGTAATCGTTGCCAATGCATCAATATTTATTGTATCCTTGTCTGGGAAAGTCAGAATAGGCCCGATTGCCTGGCTTTCATAAATTTCCTTTGGGACATTCAACCCAATTAGGGAGGACATTATATTTATGTATTGTTCATCGCTTGTTGCGGCCTGATTCTGCTGTTGCAAAAGGCTTAATTGGGCCTCCGTTTCGGTAAGATTTAATGTTGTTTTCAACGAGCTTTGCTGGAATGCTGAAAAGTTTTGTATTCTTGAATTTATGTGTGTGAGATCGCCTTGCTTTTTCTGCAAAACCAGATTTATTGCATCTTTAGGAGTCAGGACACTTATATTGAAAGCTTTTGAAGAATTGAAGTTTGCATCTTTTATTGTAACTGTAAGCGTGAAGTTTCCCAGTAAGGAATAGGTATGTGTAACTTTATTTTCTAAAGTCGTTACTAATTGTGTATTGTCTCCAAAATCCCATTCATATGTAAGTATGGTTATGTTTGGATCAATTCCGTCAACTCCCGCTATAAAGTTTGTTGGTGATCCCCCTATTGCAACTTTTGTGTTAAGGGATTTTATTTCGGGAATTTTTTCTATTATGATGCTTTGTGATAATATTTCTTTGTCGCTGAATTCCAAATCATAATCAATCTCCTGCCCCACAGTTCCTTTTACAGAGAAGTTTGCTTCATTCAAAAATAATTTTTGCAATTCTGTGCTTATTTTTGGTGCAATTTCAGTTACATCGTATATGCTTTTGATTTCTTTTGGAGTTCCGGCCGAAGTGTAAACGATATTGACATTGGAAAGGGTTATTTCCTGTAAATCTGCATTTGAACCGAACTTCACAGGAACTACGCAGCCGTTTGTGCAGTTGCTGTTGAATTTGCTTATGTATTCTCTTACATACTCTTCTATATTGACATAGCTTCCGTGATTTTGCAATTCTGTGTCATTTAATACAAAGTTTCCTACGGAAGAATATTTTCCCGGCCTTGCGAATATTTCAAAATCCCTTTTGTAGTCTGTGCTGGAAGCATAGCCGCAAGAATTTGTTGTTTCGGAATTTATCTTGTATTTGTCGTCGTAGGTAGAATTTTTTGTGTTTATACATACAAAATAGTTTGCAGCACTTCCTGTGGAAAGATTGGCATTGCAGGAGATTTCCCCGCTTGAATTTGTGCTTGTCTGGCAATACTCGCATGTCGTGAAATCTTCAGTGCATATTCCCATTTCAAAGGTTACATTTCCTCCGGTTGCATTTGTCACTTTTGCCCCAATCTGCACATTTGGAAATAAGGATAGGTTTATCTTGTTGCAATATGGCTGATTGTAAATGAAAACCTCCTCATCAGGAGTGGTATAGCATCCGTAATTTGCGGTGTTGAAAGTATTTGACGGCTTGTATGAATACCATTCTAGTTCTTCATCATTTAATATATCAACGTATAATTGTGACATTTCAGACTCTCCGGCATTGCTGTTGACTTTCATTGAAAAGCCTGAAACGGAATCAAAGTTGCCGCCCAAGAATTTGAAGCCGATAATTTTTACATCATTTTTGTTTAGTGTGAAAGTTTTTTCGGATTGCATATTTGATGCCGAATAGTCACCGGCACAGTCGGAAGGGGAGCATGTATAGTTTATTTCATTTAAGTCAAGCAATTCAACCAATTTTATTGAGTTTCCCTGAGAATCTTGGAACAAAGAGTCTCCTGCTTGATTAGAAAAACTCATGTTTACCCATCCTTTTATGAAATCACTTACTGAATATTTTGTCTCAATTTCTGCGGATTTGTTCCCTGTCTGAAAACTTGCTGAAGTAAAATTAAGAATAAGCACTAACAGAAGAAAACTCAAAAACACCCTTTTCATGGAATCAAATAGCAACTTTATTTTATAAATCTTAAGACCTTTTCTTTCTTGACCTTTTCTTTCTTTTTGGCTTGTGTTTCATTGATAGTATAAGATAAATTCCTGCTATTATTAGGATTGCTGCGATTATGTTAGTCATTGTGAAGAATGGAAGCTGAACTTGGGCAGGGCATTCTAATGTCTTTGTTCCTCCGGCATTGCATTTTGCTTCCAGTCCTTTTGGATCTTGATGGGTGGGATTTGTGTTTGACCAGCTCCAGCTTCCCGTCCAGCTTATTGTTAGGAATCCGTCGTTGCATCCATTGGGATCGTTTTGAGTTTCTGCAACCCTGCAAGTTCCGTATAATGAACCGTTTCCATCCAATTCCCCAAATGCCGAGCTGCATTTTCCTGTTGCCGAATCCCATGAACAGAAGCATGCAATAGAAGGATCGGAGCAATCTATAGTGTCTGGAATGCTTGCCTCTGCAACTTCGGCCGGATCGCTCTCACAGTATGATTGTGTTGTGTAATCGCTGCATGTGAAAATATTGCTTAGGTTAAGACTGGAAGATGAAGTTATGTTCAATGACAGGAAATTACTCGTTGTTCCATTTGCTATGAAATAGAATTGGGTGTAATCATTAGGAGTTTTGTCAAGATCCTGCTGCCTTATGGTCCATTCTGCCACTGCTTTTCCGCTGCTTATTGAAGCGCTAAGGGATCTTATATTATCGTCTGCGAGTGCATCATCTTCATAAATTACAAAGCTGATTCCTGTTCCGTTGCTTAAGCTTTTGTCTTCAAAAACTAATTTTACTTTCGTGACGTCTGGAATTATGCTGATTTGGCTTATTGTGTTCACTCCATCATTGCTCCAGAATGATTTTGCAGGGGGAAATACCAATGTGGGAGAGGTGCAGCAGATGTTTATTGAATAGCTTCCGTATTGGCTTAAATGGGCATTTGTGTATGCTG
The DNA here is from genome assembly GCA_964538405.1 of Candidatus Woesearchaeota archaeon. Taxonomy (GTDB): domain Archaea; phylum Nanobdellota; class Nanobdellia; order Pacearchaeales; family GW2011-AR1; genus JAGVWT01. The sequence goes on along the minus strand of CAZIET010000009.1, from coordinate 4,691 downwards.
ACAATGAAAGCATCTGTATTGGGTAATTGCTGTCGCAAGAACTTGATGTGCTTACACAGCTTAAATCTCTGTAACATATTTGATTTGTGTAAGAAGTCTGGCTTGGAATTTGTGCGTGGGCGTTTGTTGCGCTTGAAAGGCTGTAAATTTCATTCGACCCGCTGCATGTCGCAGTTCCAGAAAAGTCGCAGCATAAGGCGTAATTGTAATTGTTTTGGCTTGGAAGCTCTCCGTGAGCGTTTGTATTTGATGAAAGCCCTCCAACCACATACTTTCCTTGTGACTGGCATGAAGACTTTGTTTGCACGGTGCAGCTTCCGGTTACTAATGCTAGTGCGAATCCAATGTACACAAACGTAATGAGAAGAAATACCAATAATAAAAGCCCCTTTTTTTGCATGTTAAATATTATGAATTATACTTTTTAAATATTGTTTAAAATTAGGATACAAATTAGCCTTTCCAGTTGATAATTGGCTTTATGTGTTTCAAAACTTTCACAGAATCTTTTTGTGATTCCATGATTTTGAAAACGTCTTTGTATGCCATTGGGAGTTCGTCAAGTGTTTTGTTTGTGATGTTTCCTTTTATTCCTTTCATTGATTCCTCAAATTCCTTCATTGAATATTTTTTCTTTGCCTCTTTTCTGCTCATGCTTCTTCCTGCTCCGTGTGAAGAGCTGTTGAGGAATTTTGGATTGCCTTTCCCTTCAACTAAAAAAGATCCGTCTCTCATGTTTCCCGGAATTATTCCTTTCTCTCCTTCCTTTGCCGGAGTTGCGCCTTTTCTGTGGATGAAATACCCATCTTCATAAATTGCATGATTGTGGTTTTTGTTTACCCATAACTCATATTTGATATCTTCACCCAAAACTTCTTTTATTGCCTCGATTGCTTTGTATGCCATTTCAAGTCTGTTTAATAATGCATACTCAAGCCCGAATTCAAGAACATTCAAGTATTCCTTTCCAATTTCAGAATTAACATCTAGTGGAAATGTTTTTTCATAATCTTTTTTATCTTTGCTTTTTGATGCTTTTATCATGTATTTTTTTTTTTTTTTTTTTCCTATTCCTCTGCTTCCTGAATGAATTATAAGCCAAAGTTTCTTTTCTGTTTCAGAATTATATTTTTATTCAATGAAATGATTTTTATCTCCCAAATTTCT
>CAZIET010000009.1:0-3514 GCA_964538405.1 Candidatus Woesearchaeota archaeon | reverse complement strand
TATCCAAATACTATCTTCTTCATCTTTACATATTTCAATGAAATGATTTCCACCCCCCAAAGTTCCAAGATGTTTTATTGCTGTTGACTTTAAATAATTAAGAATGTCTTTGTTATAATCTCCTTTCTGGAATTTTTCCATGAGTTTTTTGAATTCAGCTTTTGTTTTTTCAGTAATTTTATCTTCTTTGTTGTATTCTCCAACCCCCATTGGAATTTTCTGTATTATTTTTCTGTAAATTTCTTCTTTTTTGTTCCTTGTTTTTTCAACCAGATCTTCTCCATTTATTCTTATAGCTATTAGCCCGCATCCAATGTCAAATCCAACCCACGCCGGCACGACAAAATCTTTCGTTTTAAGTACGGCTCCGATAGGTGCGGCATATCCAAGATGCGCATCAGGCATAAGTGCTGCTTCCACCACAAATTTTTCAGAGTAACAATTCTTAAATTGCTCGAGAGTTTTCTCATCAACATCTATCCCGTAATTATAGATTTTCTTATTGGTTTTCATATACTAAGAAGCAGTTTTTTGTTTATTAAACTAACCGCTAAAAGAAACTTTTTCTCCATTATATGTTGTTAATTCAACACCTGTTCTTCCATCGCCTCTTCTTTGTGTCATACCAACGTTTTTCCCTTCACGTCCATGTTTTGCTATTACTTCCAGGGCCGTCCTAAGATCCCTCGTGGTAATAAATGCGTCTGTTCCCATGGGCCATTTTTGATACATGTCTGCCACAGAACTTCCGGAATTTTCAATGAAGAATTTTTCTGCTGGATCAGGTTCGAATAATCCCTTAAGCTCAGCATACAGACCATGTCTTCCCAGTGGTTTTGCGAGCTTTCCATTATATGATCCTCCACTTAGATGAGTCACGCTTGTTGCCAATCCATTATCTATTAATTCATCAAATAATGGAAACATTATATTTGAAGGTCTTGTTAGGTAGTCCACATATGGTGCTGCTTCTGCAACATTATGCCACATCGGGCCGAATACCTTTTCCATAATTTCCCTTCTTGCTGTGATTCCATTGGATCTTGGGTTTGGTGGACCTCTTATTGCAACAACCCGTTCCCCTTCTTTAGGTACTAAAGGATTTCTTAGTCTATTTTCATCAATAACACTTACTGCTGAACCACTCACATTAAACGCAGGTGCACCGTCTTCATAAGCCCATAATCTACCTTCTACATCTTCAAATTGCGAGCTGTGGACAATTCCAAGTCTTTCTGATAATTCTCTTGCATGAACTTCCATTTTATGTAAGGGGACATTTCCCCTGTACTCTACAACATCCGAAAAAACTTTTACCCTTGCACCTATTTTTGCAGTATCATCCCCTTTCATGGCGGCAGAGTCATCCAATGCATTTTGGAAAGTTCCATTTCTAGCATAGCAGTCCGTCTTAGTTCCAACACCATCTGAATTCATGTAAACTGCTCTACTGTTAGGATTAAAAATAGCATGATTAATTCCATTTCTTGTGACCATACCCAGATCATTTCCATCCAGCAGTTCTCTTCCTTTTTTTGGATCCATTAAACTTACCATGGTACAAGAAACATTTGCTTCTTCAGGAATTACTTTTCCCAGTATTGCATTCTCTCCGTTTAAAATAGCCAGCCTTTCAGTATTGGCTGCACCAACTAAACCTTTCATTATTCTTGCAAGCATTTCAATATCTCCCGTTCTGGAATCAATTACATTTGCAAAACCTACTGGATTCCCAAACGCTGTGTCAACAAGTTTACTGACTGCAGACTGTGAATAACGTTCTAAATCCGAAACTTTTGGATTGCCAGAAAAAGAATGCACTTCTACCCAATAATTTTGTGGTCTTATTACTGAAATCCCGTTCACTCCATCCTGTATAATATCTATATGTGGATTGTTTTTCAATGTTGGAGCGGCTTGCTGAGCTAGAAAACTTGATCCTTTGTCACCTTGTCTTATGACATTTTCAATATAGGCGTCAACGTCATTCATCTTCTAATTGATTAAAATGAGTTTAAATTGATTATTGGCCTTAATTATTGTATATCAAAAGTAATATTAGCAACCCATTTCTTGTTTTCTTTCCCAATTATTATTCCTTTGTATTTTGCCTCTTTAACCTTGTGTTTTAATTCGTAGTTTTTTGCATTATCTCCGGATATTTTTGCAATTAGCTTGAAGCTTTTTTTGTCCAGTCTTATGTCTCTTACTTTTGAAAGAAAGAGATTTTGAGACTTGAACAAAAAGATTAACTCTTCTAGGAAATTATACAGTAGGGATTCCATATCTTTTCCCTTTACCTTTATTTTGAGTTGTTTTGTCGAAGCTATTTTGTCTTCTTCGTTCATTGAAGCAAACATTGCCAAGGCAGAATTTGCGAAGACCTCTTCAATTGAATCTCCGTAAGCCTTAAATTTTAGACCATCATTGGATAAAAATTTGTATTTCATTTTTCAGCACAGAATATTTTCAGTCTTCTTGGATTGTAGGTGTTTAAGTTTGCGGTTATTATCACTGACTGCGTGTAAACGCTTTTTGCAGAAATATTTGAAATGCAATCGTCTCCCAATGCACAGACTTTTCCGCTGCAATCAAGCCCATCACTTGAATTTATTTTTGTTTTAAGCGGAGCAGGGAAGTTTGCCCATTCCAATGGGACAGTTGCATTCAAAGTATAGTTTCTTAAAGTGTTGTTTGTCTGGATTTCATTCAAAGTGGTTTGTTCCTTGAGATAAATGCTTTCCGAACTGTCATTGAATCCGATTTGGCCTTTGTTTAAAATTACCAGAACGAGTCCTGTAAGCAGAACAATCATTACAAATGCCTCCACTATTCTTATCCACCCTTTTCTGTCTTTTAGAAAATTCACTTTTTGTATTTTTTAATAATTTTTTTTAACAAGATTAAATCTTTCCCATAATCTCTTCCTATTGCTGCCTTATAGCTAAGTGCTTGTACAAGAAAGTTAATATAGATAAAATCTTTGTAATCTTCTGTAAAAAAATTCATTGAAGAAATAGATTCATAACCTTTTTTAAATGCGTTTTGTTCTTTTTCAGATGTTATCCATTGTATAAATCCTTTTGCTATGCCAAGACCCTTCCATCTCCCCTTTATAGCTTCAATATCTACAAAATATATTTTACCTCTTCTTAATCTAAAGTTTGCAGGAGATGTATCGTTTATATCCAAAACAAATTCTGGTTTTACCCTTTTCTTTAAGATTTGGTACACCATCTTTATTTTATTGACCTCATAATTGTTTAGAAGTGGTTTAATTCTTCTTTTGTCAAGCTTTTCTTTATATCTATCTTTTAATTTTCTCATCATTATCTTATCAGTTTGAATATATTTTCCCGTTACCAGTTCTTTGATATGCCTATTGAAACGCACATTATCATTGCCCTCTTTTTTTATTTTGTTTATATGGGCTGAGATTTTACCAATATCATGAAGAAATTTTATATTTTTATCTTTTTTAGTTAAATCCATACCTTCTATATATTCATAAAAG
>CAZIET010000008.1:1722-16866 GCA_964538405.1 Candidatus Woesearchaeota archaeon | reverse complement strand
ACCTTGAGTTAAAGAAAATGGATATAGAAGGTAATAAATGACTTTTTATACAAGAACTACTTCTTACACAAAGCCTAGTACACCAAAAGCTTTATAAAAGCACTTTCTTTATAAACTTTACTATAATTTTCCTCGAAAATGTCTACTTTTATAAAAAAATGTCCTGAATGCGGAAGCGCAAACCTTACCTACGACCCAAATCTGGGTGAGGTTATTTGTAATAACTGCGGTCTTGTCGTCGAGGAAAAGATGGTTGACACAGGTGTTGATCTTCAAAGCAAGTTTGACAAATCAGAGAAAAAGGGTAGGGGCGGAGCTCCAATAAGCATGCAGAAATTCGACAAAGGTTTGACAACCAACGTCGGAGAGATATCCGATATTTACAAGCTTGATTCCGGGCAAACTAGAAAATTCTTGAGATTAAAGAAATGGCAGGAAAGGGTTTCAACAAGCATTGAAAGAAATTTAAGGTTGGCTATGGCTGAATTGAGAGTTATTGCATTCTATTTGAACCTTCCAAGCGTGGTAAGGGATGAGGCTTCCAGGATTTACAATTACGTATTGCAAAGGGGAATGGTAAGAGGTAGAAGTATGGAAAGTGTAATTGCCGCTTGTTTGTATATCGCTTGTAGATCATATAACATCCCAAGAACTTTGGATGAAATGGCAACTGCTTCGGATGTTGAAAGAAAGGAAATCGGAAGAACTTACAGGTTTATCATAAGGAAGCTTGGAATAAAGGTAAAACAAAGTTCTCCAAAAGACTATGTTTCGAGATTCTCCTCTGTTTTGAAATTATCCCCAAAGACGCAGAATGATGCATTGAAGATTTTGAAGAAAGCAGAAGACGTCGAATTGACTTCAGGAAGAGGTCCTGCAGGAATTTCAGCCGCTGCATTGTATGTTGCTGCTTTGATTAATGACGAAAAGAAGACTCAAAGGGAAGTTGCGGACATTGCAGGAATAACAGAAGTCACAATCAGAAACCGTTACAAGGAACTTATTGAGAAATTGGGATTAGAAGAAAAGATAAAACAGAAAGAAAAAGAACTAAAAGTCAAGGTTTAATTCTATAGTTAGATTTTTGATTGTAAAAATCTAAAGCTTTAAAACATAATCTGAACACAAAAACGTATGCGGGAGTGCCGGAGCGGTCAAACGGGCAGGATTTAGGAGAAATTCTGTAAAAGGAACGACTAAAAACTCCTGTGGCTTAGTGCCTACGAAGGTTCGAATCCTTTCTCCCGCATCAGATTATTTTGCAAGAGAATTGTATATCTCCACTACTTCTTCAACATATTCGTTGTTTCCTACAGTGCAATCAACATTCCATCCATTGTATCCCCTTAGTGCTGCAGCCCATTCAAAATATTTTACCTTTCCATTGGGGTTGCAATTATATTCTTTTCCATTCTTATAACTGTTGTATTTATCTCTCAAGATCTTTGCTCCGCATGCAATATTGTTTCTTATTTTTTCCCCTTCCTCTCCTTTTATGCTATTAAAGTCTGTTGCAATATTCGGCTTATTCTCGCAATGAGTCTTAAACGTTGCTTCTGTAATTTGCATCAAACCATATGAAGGATTATCGGCAGGACTTCCAACAGCTCCGGCGTTGCAACTGCTTTCCTGCATCATGATTGAAACAAGTAAAAGAGGGTCAGGAACTGATGCAGTATTCACGCTGGAAACGACATTAAGAGCAACTGTTAAATATCTGCTACAACTGTCTGCCAAAACTCCTTCTGTAATTCCATTCTGAACCGCATTCCTCAATCTTGCCGAATCCCTGTTATTTTTCAATTCCAATGTTACATCCTCTGTTCTTGGAGTCGGAGGCACCTTGTTCAAATTGTTTATCTTTATATTATCCGATTTTTCCGGTTTTGATTTGAGGTCATTACAATAGGCCAGGACAAAATATTCTTTTCCGTCAACAAAATAACCTTCTTCTGGCGAATCGGCAAACAAAATTTCTATATTGTCTGCAAAACCATTTCCATTTTCACTTTCATCAACAAGATAGCTCCCAATGGAAGAAAATACTTCTCTATTTCCGGTTCCGAGGATAGGGACATTCCAAGCTCCCAGATTATCCTCAAATATTTTGTAATATATTCTTTCGCAATCAGCTGAAGTGGTTTGAAGGGTTAAAAACTGTTTGTTTAATGAATCAGCCATCGTGCCAAGGACAACGGATTTTATCCCAACTCTTTGTACAGGTGTTCCTTCTTGAGTTCCAACTTCTTTAGAATAAAGTCTCTTTATCTCATCAATAATCTCTGGATCAATTATAGGATTCTCTTTGCATTTTATTGCCTGGGAATAAAGAACACTATCGGTATTTTGAGAATGCCTAAATCCAAGAGTATGTAAAATCTCATGGAGTGCAACATTCTCTGGACACTTTCCATAAGTAAAAGTGGCACTAGGAATGTAAACATTTGCAATTGCATTTTCAATTATCGTATATTCATCAACTAGCTTTAAGTCACCAAACTCAGCCAAACCATATAATTTAAGTTCATCTCCATTCTCATTAGGTTGAGGATATTGCTCGCAGTTAACAGAAATATCTGCTTTACTTAATGGAGTCCAAGTTTTTTGCTCAAAAGTAATGACTCCCTCGGTTTCTCTAGACAATCTATCAAATGCGGATGCTATATCCTTCCCTTGATTACCACTGCATTTAGCGCTTGTAATTTCCCAAGAAATTTTGTTCGATTTGTACCTCATGTTTTTGTAAAACTGCAGAATGCCCTCTTCAATTCCAGGAGGAAGTTTTTCTTCTGGTGGCAATTTAACGTTCTCATCTGTATGTTTAGCAGTTTCAATATCAGTTTTTGCTGGTGCCTTTTTTATTATTCCAGCAGCAATCTTGGTAAGTTCATCGTATGCTGTTCCTCTTATCAACAAAAGTTTGGCTTTCTGGGCATTGTAAAGCACTTTATTTACCAGACCTCCGCTGCTGCTTATGTAACTTATTTTCTCTTGTGGAGTTTTGAATGAATTTATTCTATCTAACAAAGCCTGGAAGTCCTGTATATAATCTCCTTCCTTCAATATTTGATTTCTAACATTATCCTGGACTTTGTTCAATGTTTCATCCTCAATATTTATTGTCTTTATTGCATCCTTTACACTCTTTGTATCCAAATAACATTTGACTTTTCCAACATTTTCATCACATGTTCCAACTTCCTGCCATCTTCCCTGTGGAGTTCCTGCAAGAGGATCACTTCTTTTTGCTGGATTCTCCGTAGAGCAGACCCTTATAATGTTCTGATTGTAAATCTCTGGTGTAAGAGCTTTGTCCACTCCGGTCTGTAGGTTGATGTTAGCCAATGCAGAGAAACTTGGGCTTCCTGAAACACATTCAGATTCAGATTTTATGTTTGTCTTTCCTGCCTGCTCTTTTAAATATACATCAGTGCCATAATTCAATGCAAAGTCGGTGGTGACTTTCTGGAATCCGCATTCTTCCTGTGCATTCACTCTTACACAAAGTTCTCTGTATCCAGTAGAAGCGGTGAAATCCTTTGTCTCGGAAGCATAATCTCCTGCGCTTATGTATCCTGATGCAACTGTGTATGTTGGATTTGTCTGATAGAATGAAGTTCCAACTGGCGCTTTCAAGTAAACGCTGTAATAGGATCCTTCATTGTTTCCAGCAAACACATGATAAAATACTTTGTATTGTGATACTGGAGGGACTGTAGCAGTTGTGAAACTGTGTTCGCTGAACCACGCCGTGAACTGGGCAGGAGACTCTGGTTCTAATATTGAATCAATTCCTAATTCAGTAGGATATTGCATTGAAACAAAAGTCTTGCAGAATGCGCTTCCCACACTTTCAGTGGCTTTTGTCTTGAACGCAGTGAAAACATTTCCACCAGGACCGTAATAGTTGGCAAGATACTTGTATGAATCCTGTGCATTCTGCCATGCACTCTGCACCCCTAGATATTCCCCTCCACCTCTTGTCCCCCTTTCACCTTTCAAATATTCGAATAGTTTTGGAATTACAACTTGAGAAAATGGTTGTGCATTGCTCCAGAACAGTTCACACATGTAAATGCTGTGAATCTGATCACATATTCCAACTGTTTTTCCCGTTGCCAAATTCTCTTGCAAGCAATCTCTGTAGTTTTTCTGCACTGAAACATAATTATCAAGTCCTGCTTTTATCCCAGTCAAGCAAACAGGTACAGCAACCTCTTTGTAGTTTGGCAGACACATTACTGTGCTTCCAATTATTCCTGACTGGACAACGTCACTGACATAATAATTTCCTCCAAGATTACATCTACTTGAAGGACAGACTACTGGATCACAGGCATTGAATAACATTCTGCATTCTTTTGGAGACATGAAATCTTGGCATGCAAAATCTGGAACATCAACAGCAGGGGAACCGACATCTATGTACTCATTAAGTATTCTTATTTTTCCTCTCACCCCCGACTTGTATTGTCTTGAAGCATCATCAATTGCTTTTACAGCTTCTGAAACTTTTCTATTTGTTTCAGTTTGTTCCAAGCAAGGATGTTGGCCATAAATCCGATTTGTTCCTGGATTGAATGCCGTGCAAATGTCATCCCCACTTCTCGGTTCTGCTTTTCCGTTTGGTCCGACATTACATAGGTAGAAACTTGCAACTCTTCCAGAATCATCATACGCTCTTATATTTCCAAATCCTCCAATAGTCTGGGACATTGAAGCATACCATCCATCCTTGGTATTGAATGGAACAATGGAAGGTGATCCTTTGTACGGCTCCCTTTCAAAGTATCTCACCTCTGGCTTGATGAAAGTGTTCTTGCAAGAAACCTCATCATACTTCTGGAAATAAACTTTTTTTACTTCATTTGGCAATTCATTTGAAGGAACTAGTCTTCCATTGAAATCATAAATCAGCTGGTTTCCAGCATCTCTTTTGATGTGATATTTGTTTGTTCCCACTTCATTATCCAATATAATTGCATATTTTTCACCATCAGATGTCTGGATAATTGAGATCGGAGTATTATCACTACCTCCAGCAACTCCAGGAATTTTATTTTTGACATTAGCATAAGTCAATCCCTTGTAAGGAAACTGCTTAACATCTTTTCCAACTTCCAAATGCTGAACCTGTTCTGCTTGTATTCCCAACTCATTCACTAGTGTGTTTCTACTAGAATAAAACTGAGAATTTTCGCTTATGTCAGTCAAAATCAATCCAAGTTCCTTTTCTGCGGCAGCCTTGAACTGCGGACTCAATCCGGGAGTTTTAAGAACAGTTTGCAGTCTTTCAATATCTCTTGCCTGGCTTAAACTTACTTTTCCATCATTGTATCCTTGTGGTGTAAGAGCCTGTGAAATATCATCACTCTGATCAGTTAAACCTAATTTAATAGTCTCCAACCTCTGCCCTATATTTTCTTCAGTAATTCTGTTTTCCTTTTTATTTTGGTCTTCTATTATTTTGGAGACAACCTCAACATCCTGATCTATTTCTTTTGTGTGATCATACAAGCATTTGTCCATGGTCTCCTTTGTTGTTTTGATTTCTTCAGCACAAACATCCATCCATCCCCCATCACTTCTCATTACTTCCTGCCTTGCTATGGATTTTCCATCAAGGTTCTGCATGAAGTTCTTTGCAGTGAAGTAAGTTCCAGTTGCCAGGCACATTCCGTTGAACCCTTTCACAACCTCTCCAAGATCCTCTGATTTCTCTTCCCACTTGTTTATTGACTCATTTAGGTTCTCAATTTTCTCATTTATTTTTTCAGGAGACAACTGAATATTTCTTTTTTCTATTCCGATTGCAAAGCTGAAATTTGCCTCTGTTCCTGCGTTCTGTACATTTGGAAGAACAGAAACCCTTGCCTGTTTCTTCAAATTGATTTTTTCAAGGCTAACTAAGTATTGGCTTCTGAAAGCATTTGACGCATCCAAATCAAGTCTCGCTCTCGAGTACGAGTTTCCTTGAAGATTTACATTGAAAAGAGCATATCCTTCTTCAAGAGAAACCAGTTGAATGTAGCTAACAGATTTTCCAGAATAAGGCTTACAACCTCTAGTATTTTCGTCTGCAATAAAACCAGTCGGACATTTACAATTAACTCCTGGTATTTGAGGTCCTGCTTGTAAACCAGTTATATCACAGTTAGGTAAAGAATTTGGTGATGGAAGTTCAGGAAGCGGCATAGCACCATCAAGACACAACTCATAATCAATACCTGCAGTTCCGTAAAGAGTACACCGCTCTTTCATAGTAGGAATTAGGGTGTTTTTGACTGATCCCCCTGGTATTTCATCCAAGTAAACAAGTTGATTCTTAACTAACTGATAAGTATTTACCTTTCCTGAAGGGTCTCTTACTGCAATTTCTGCACTGTATTCTTCCGCACTAGGCTCATAAATTCCTTCAATTGAAATCTGTTTTATATTTCCATTAATTGAAACGCTGTTGCTGGAAAGATCAACGCTTGAACGTTTTAATTCCTCGCTGCACAGATATGGAACATCAGGATATTTCTGCTCTAATTCATCACAAAGTTCAGAAACATTTCTTTGTTGACCCAGATTATTTGCTAAAACTATTGAATTAACCAATGCTTGTTCGCCGAAAGTCTGCTGAGAATTGTCACTTTCTTTTTCATTGGAATACTTATTAATAATGTCTCTGTAGTCAGCCATGGCCTTTTCATAATTTTCTTTCAAATCAGGATTGTTGACAAAAACATTTTCATTGTTTTGTGGTGCACTTGAACCTTTCAATGTTATTTTTATGTCAGAAAAAAAGCTTAAAAATCCTCCACCGTAAAAACTAGTTTTATCTTCAAAAGTAATAACGGCAAAATGCTGTCCTTCAAAAAAATATCTGTACCCACCTTCAGCACCACTTGCATAAATCTTATATGAATTTATTAGAAAATCAAATAATCTATATCCTGTTTTTGAGGCCTCATGTCGTTTAACTGCATTACTTATTGAGTCTAATTCACTTTCACTTAACCTATCATTTATCTGGTCCTTTGCTAGGAGAATTGCAAAAAGATCTTGATTTTTCCCAGATCCTGTTTGAGAAATTAGGGCACTTCCTGCATTTCCAGTTCCCACATATGCGAGATAGATTGCCTTCATGTTATCAGGAGAATTGTACAATCTGTCTCCAACAGTTACTGTTTTTATTTCATCATTTTTACCTTCTTGATGTATTGCCACATCAACTTTAGGGGTTATTCTCAAATCAAATCTCTTTGAGCCTTCATCAGTCAAACACTGAATCTGTGCTTTCTGATTTATTCCTTGCTTTGAAATGCTTCTTACAGTGCAGGCATTATTTAGGAACTTCCCACCTTGAGGAACTTCAACAATATCCCCATTTATATTTAATTTCACTCTTGTATCTGGAGCTTCTACTGCATCAAGCTTTAATCTCATTCCAGCCTGGCAGTAAAATCCCGGAAGATAGACATTGTTTGACAATTGTCCTTGATTTAATGGGAATGTTCCGATTTTATGATTGACATCGCTGTAAACTGAGATTACTGCACTTCTTGCTTCAATGTCATCTGCTTTCAAATATCCTTTCCCATTCCAGAATCCATACCGTTTGTATTTATCTTCCCATTCATCCTCTGTCAAGTAAGGCAAATAGTAAACTGCCTGCCCTATTCCGAATGCATTTTCTATGTCATATCTTATGCTTGCTGTCAAATTTCCTCTTACAACTTCAGGCATTGAGGACTCATTTGGATTCTGCCTCAAAACAATAACTGCATATCCAATATTTTCAAGAATAGGCGAATTAAGCAAAGTCGTTCTTGAATTTTTCAATGCCGCTCTGGCAGGATGGAATCCTACTCCAGAAACTTCTGAAGGATATTGTCCTTTGAATGAAATAAAGTCAATTGCCTCGACTTTTATCAATGGATTGACTTGTGTGGCTGCCAATTTGCAGAATACGGGAACATTCTGTTCTTCAAGCAAATCGCTCCTTACAACTGCAGGGGTACATCCAAATGGGGCAATCTGAACAAGAAAATCCTGTCCTGGTTTGCATTTGTTGGCATCAAATCCTCCAATTCCTGTGATTCCTTGTTTGCTCAAATAATCAAATGAACTTGCTCCAGGAGAAACTATTTGTGCGTTTGATGAGGAATATGTTGCAGATAAAATAAAAGAGGTAAATCCTAAGAAGATAATTGCCATTAAAATCATCGTTCCGAAAAGTTTGTTTGAAATTTTCATCTTACTTAAAAGTTACCTGTAATCCTTTAGCATCAAATAGTAAATAATTATTGTTAAGCTGATCTATTGTATTTGGGGTTGGGAGACTTCCAGCATTAATTTCAACAGTACTATAGCTGTTTAATTCAGACTCTAGGATGTAATAGTTCTGATTTCCGCCTCCAGCTAATGCATTTGAGATTATTTGTTCTGGGAATTCTATTGTAAAACATTTCTCTTTTGTCAACCCAAAGAATCCGCCAACATTTGATTGGGGAACCTCAACACACTGTTCAGATGTTGTAGCTCCAAGCTTCAAGGAAGAATTTTTGTAAACCCACACCCGAATTTCATACTGTCCCTCGCTCAAATTTATTTTCTTCTGAGTAGGATAAACTAGTGTATTTGAAATTGATCCATCTTCAGAAACAAAGTTTATTGTAGCCTGTCCGTTGTAATCAGCATTGTCAACTTTCAGATTTACATTCATTTCATATTTTCTGTCCATTATGATCTCAACACTTCCCTGGTTTATTGTTGAAAATTGATATTTTGTATCTTTGAATCCTTGCGCTTTTGCAAGGACATTTCCGTTTGCACATTGAGAGAAATTTGAGGTTAATATGCCATTGGTTGTTTTTCCGATTTCACATTTTGTTCCGAAGCATTCATATGAAATATCTGCATTTACTGGATTAAGCTTTGTGTCATATGTCTTCACCTGAATTTGGGTGTTGTTGTTAGTGCATATTTCTGGCAATTGTATATTTATTGCAGTTGCATCCAATGCCTCTCTTGGATTGTTTCCTTGTATAACTACTGCTACAGGAAATTGGAAAATTTCATTGTCCTTGAATACCTGGATTAATACAGGGTATTTCACGTCATACACAAAATGATATGGAACATAGCAAAATCCCAAAACACCCAATCCGGGCTGGTTTCCAATTGGATTTGCAAGAAGAATATTTCCTTCACTTGGACCAACATCAAAGCTGTATGTCCAATCTTTGGATGTAATGAATCTTACATCCGTATCAACACTCAGTTCTTCCACAAAGTAATCTCTTTCGCTTGTTGATGCCGTTTGAGTCTTTAAGGACTGGGTATTAGCATCTATTCCCGAATGCAATTCATCAAAAACATCTTCCGCATTCCATGTTACCGGGCTGCAGCTTAGTTCAACACCATCAACTGGAGCATACAATCCGAGAGTATCCAATGCATAATTTTCCAAAAACAGAGTTTCCTGCTCATGATTATAGATTTTTACTGCTTCGTCATAAAGCATTCCAAGATTTGAATTGACTGTGGCTGAATGCCTTCTCACTAAAACACTTTCATCCCCTCTTGCCATTGAAAGACCCATATCAAGAGAAACATCTATTCTGTCATCAAGGATATTTACATCAGCATCTGCCTCATTTAAAGAGATTTCAAAATCTTGTGAATAATATTCATCTAGGCTGCAGTCTTTTATGTTTTCTTCTATGTAATTTCCGATTTGTTCTTCAATGTCTGATTTTGATGGAACCTGCTCCCTTTGAATGTTATTTCCTGAAACATAATACCAGTAGGGAACAGGATTTCCAAGAAAATCCAATTGTGAAGAAAATGGCATGTAATTATTTCCAGGCTCAAAAGCCGGCAATTCGACATATCCTGCCTGGTTTTCAGCTATGCTTATTGCAGTTTCAGTTTCTTCCTGAATGCAGGACAAAAATGTGTTGTAAGCGGGCTCAAAAGTGGTTGGAATTGCTGGAGCAAAAAGATTCCCCCTAACCACAAAATATATTGTAGCAAAAGCCACGATTACTATAGCAATTATTATGAAAATTGTTACTTGCCCCTTTTTATTTTTCACCTTTTTTCACCCCATTTATCTTCTTTTTTATCAGTTCCATTATTTCAGTGTTAATGTCATTTTTTATGATTTCTTTAAATTTTTCCCAAAGCTTTTCATCCTCTACAAGAAGCAAATATTTTTTCATTGGAACCTCTTTTTACAATTGGTAAATATTGTATATAAAGTTTTCTTAATAAGTTACTAACTTACTTACTAACTTAGTAAAACAAATCATCTTACAGAAACTGTTTGTTTGTCACGGTCTTTGTGGGCCATGGCATGCCCTATTCCTGAAAAAACAACCAAAATCCCGCCAAATAGAAGTATCCATGCATCAAACTGTGAGATAAGTTCGGGAATTGCAATAAAACTTTGTGAAGAATTGATTAAATAAAATCCAATTACAAAATAAACAACAACTAATATCCACCTCCAATGCATGGAAAAATATTGAAGGCATTATATTTAAATATTTCCCACTTCACGAAATTCTAAAGACCTTGTGGTCCAACGGCACGACGTATCCTTGACGTGGATAAGACCGAGGTTCAACTCCTCGCAGGGTCATTTACTCTCCAGTATACCATTCTTCATGAGGCATAATAACACCTATTTTTAATTTTGGATCTAAATGTTGTAACGCTTCACTTAAATCCTTTATTGTAACTTTTCCAGCGCCATCTACTCTATTTATATGGGGGTTTCTATCTGAACGCGATTCTAAAAAATACCGATAAAGATTCCCACTAACCTCTAAAAGAGAGCCCACTATATCTCCAATGTAAACGCAATTAGAATTTCTTAAGCAATTAAGAGTTCGTGTTTCAGCGCGAAAAGATCTATCTAATTTTCTATTCAAAACCACCCTAAGATCAACTGCCGAATCATAACCTAAAAGAGATCTAGCTTCTTCAAGTGTTAGTGCTTTAACTTCAAGACGATTTATCATAGGAAAAAACTATATTTTGCTTTAAATCAATTTATGTTCTGAATTCTTAATAGATTAATTTTAAAAACCTATTTTTTCTCATCACCACATGAAGTTGCCAAAAAAAACACACAGGTTCTGCCCTTATTGTAAAAAGGTCACAGACCAGAAAATCAAGCTAGTTGGAACAGGATTTACAAGGGGAACTTTAACAAGAGGTTCAAAACATAGAGCAAGACTTCGTGGAGAGGGAAGGGGGATAGGAAACAAAGGCAAGTGGGGTTCAAAACCACCTATAACGAAGAATAAAAGAAAGACTAAGACTAACAAGAAAACAAACATAATGTACACTTGTGAAACATGCGGAAAGTCTAAATACAGGCTTGGAAGAAGAAATAAAAGAACAGGAAAGGTAATACAAGAATAAAATGGCACAAGAGAAAAGAAAGAAGAAATTTTTTGATGTTGAAATCCCGTTGGTTAGTCAGGAAACTCAATTGCAGGCTTATGAGATAGGTGAACTTGATGGAAGAATAATCAATTACGACCTAACAAGAACCTTGAAAGGAAAAAGTATGTTGCTTCAATTGCAAGTTAAGATGGAAGATGGAAAACCAATGACAAAAGCCATTCAAATAAAATTACTCCCTTACTTCCTTAGAAGAATGGTTAGAAAAGGAACGAATTATGTTGAGGACTCTTTTACAACAGAAACTAAGGATGGAAAAATAACTGTAAAACCATTCATGGTTACAAGAAGGAAGGTTTCCCGAGCGATAAGGAAAGCTTTGAGAGAAAAAGCAAGAGAAGACCTTTCAAATTATTTCAAGAACAAAAATTCTGAGGAAATCTTTGACGAAACAATAAGAGGAACAATACAGAAGCAGTTGAATACTAGTTTGAAAAAGATTTATCCCTTATCCTTATGTGAGATAAGAGTTCTTAAAGTTGAAAAGAAAAATACCCATTCCTAAAGTCTTTTAAACAAATTTTATTCTATAATAATTAGGCCTGTATAGCTCAGTCCGGTTAGAGCATCAGTTTTGTAAACTGGGGGTCGCAGGTTCAAATCCTGCTACAGGCTTTTCTAAATTATTGGTGCATTGATTAATCCAGCTAACACTAATAGAAAATAAATTCCCAAGGCCACAACTATAAATCCCACCAACGAACTAAATACATAAATCACAAAGGAAAGCCATTTACTGAAACTTTTTTTCAATCCATTTCTTTCAGATATTGCTTCATTAATATTCAATGTAACCATCAGCAATCCAAATAAGATTATCGCAAAAGAGATAATCCAATAATAATACTTTAAATATATCACAGGAAGGATTTGCTGTAAACTAAAAAGGCTTACAACTATTGTAAAAAGAACCAAATACTGGAACTGCGTCTTTTCAAGAATCATGACAAGAGAAAGCACCTTTGTCTTATAAAGTTTTAGTTCAATTTTATCAGCTCAGCTTTTCCATCTTCAATAAGAATTTTTGCTATCTCTTTTGGCAATGTTGCAGTCTGTCCCTTTTTGAATTCACCCAATCTTTCTCCATTAAAACCCATGAATTCAGCAACATCATCTTTGAACACAAGCATTTCTTTTCCGTTATTTCCATTTTCAAGCACGCTGCTTATTTTCTTGTTTGAATTTTCAATGCACGTCATTAGCTCATTGAATAGTTGCTTTTCAAAATCCATCATGTTGTCAAAATCTCTTCTTGACATCCCGACTTCAGCCGCAATAAGAATCAGATTAAGTATTTTCTTTCTTCTTATCACAATCAGCTCCTTGAACAAGGTTCTTGCGTTTTCAAGCTGTTTTTTTGTCTTCGTGCTGGAATCTGAAAGAGAATCTTCATCCCTTGAAACCATGACTTTTTTTTCCTTCAAGTAATCTGCAACATCAAGAAGGAATCCTTCTGGCAATTTCTGCAATTCAGACTGCACCTTCTCTTTTCTGGAAAATTCATATATGTCATTGTAAGTGATCATTTTGACAAAAAACAAGCTGTGTTTTTAAGAATTGTTATTGTAATTAAACAAATCCGACTTTTCTGAATAAATCCTTTCCCTGCATCCTTCCAAGAGATCCCACTCGAGCCATTCTTTCATTGAAAGATTTTTCTTTAGGAATTGAAGGCTTGGAACCGTCATAAAACAGTACAGGAACTGGATCGGCAGAATGATTTTTCAGCCTGCATGGAGTTGAATGATCTCCAGTAACCACAATTTTCAATCCTTTCTTTACGGCAAACCTTCTCAAAAAAGCAATTAATGTTCTGTCTATATACTCTAACATCATTTTTTTCTCCAAGGGCTTGTTGTCATGTCCTGGTTCATCTGTTTCTTTTATATGAATATACGCATAATCGTATCTTCCAGAATGCCATCTCAAATTCCATATGGAAGACTTGCATGCCTTTTTCAAACCCTTGTGGATATTTGCGTATGCATCATATTTTTTCAATTTAGGATATTTGAAAGAATAAACCTTCATTCCAGAAGTCTTGGCAAAACCAATTTCAAGAGGCATATATGCAACAGCCATCCATTTTTTGTACAGTTTTAATTTTGGAGGTTCGCTTCCGGGATCTCTTACAATTAAATAATTTGCAGGCATCATTCCTTTCTCTTTTCTTATTTGATTAATAGGATGGTCCTTCAAAACTTCGTAAACCTTTTCTAGAAATTCATTAAGTATGTTCACAGAATATTGTGAATTATCATCATCGTCCAACGGCTTACATGGTTTTACTTTCGTAGTTTCTTGAACATTGGTTTGAAAATAAGTCTTGTCATTTCCCATGAAGTTGTCTGAAAATCCTCCCTTGAAAACAAGCACTCCGCGGTGCTGCACGGTGGGCTTGAATGTGAATTTAACGGGAAGTTCTATTTTGTTTATGTCCTTTGCAAGAATTTCTGCCTCTTTTGTTGTTAAAGTCCTTCCTACCCTTCTGTCGATGATGTTTCCTGCCTCAATATTGTCTATCGTCGCAAAGTTTGTCCTCAAAACCAAATCACCTCGAACAATTTCCAAATCAGTTCCTCTTCCTTCTAATTGACCTCTTGTGCTGGAGGTTAAATCATTTCCGAAAATCGAGGTTATTCCTTCATTAGATTCTGGAACATATCCTGGTTTCACAGTATACAAATATCCAATCTCTCCCCTATTGGCCAAGAAATCCAAATTAGGGGTATCTGCAGCCTCTAAAGGCGTTTTATCTCCGAGTAGTTTTGTAGGCAAATCTCCCAATCCGTCAAGAATTACTAAAACCCCTTTCATACTTTAGCAAAATAAGCGCCATTTATAAAAATTTATATAAGAAAAATATTGTTCTAGTTGTAACCGCCGTCAATTCTTACCACTGAGCCGTTAACAAAGCTAGCATCATCTGATACCAAAAAAGACACGACTTTAGCAATTTCTTCAGGTTTGGCAAATCGTTTTATGAAAATTCTCTCAGTTTCTTTTTTTATGTAATCTTTTGGTAATTTCTTGTTTATATCTGTATCAACCCATCCAGGAGCTACCGCATTTACTCTTATGTTTGGTCCAAGTTCCATTGCTAAATCTTTTGTTAAGGTAGCTATTCCTGCTTTAGAGATATTATAATCTGCAGAAGTAGGGGCAAAGACATCAATTCCATTTGTTGAAGAAAGATTGACAATTGCGCATTTTGTTTTGTTTTTCTTCATTTCAATTGCAGCATACTTTGAGCAAAAATAAGTTCCAAATAAATTAACATCTAAAGTTCTTCTCCATTCTTTTGTTGTCTTTTCAAAAAAGGGAATATCATAAACTATTCCTGCATTATTAACTAAAATATCAATTTTCCCAAATTTTTCAATTGCCTTTTTAACCATACTTTTTACTTGTTCTTCATTTGAAACATCACATTCAATAAAGATTGCATCACCCTTCATTAATTTAATTTCATCCACTACATTTTGCCCATCATCTTTAGATCGATCGCTATTAATGACCAACTTAGCTCCTTCTTTTGCTAATTCCAATGCAACAGCTTTTCCAATACCTCTACTAGAACCAGTAACCAAAGCGACTTTACCTTTATGTTTCATCTTGTTTTAAGGAGGACAACTTAATTTATAAATATTCTACAATTATCTGTTTCATGTTTAAACT
>CAZIET010000008.1:0-1712 GCA_964538405.1 Candidatus Woesearchaeota archaeon | reverse complement strand
GTTTTGTAGGCAAATCTCCCAATCCGTCAAGAATTACTAAAACCCCTTTCATACCTTAGCAAAATAAGTGTCATTTATAAAAATTTATATAAGAAAAAAATATACAAATCCTATGTTTAAACTGTTTAAAGAAAAGCTGAAATCTTGGACTAAAAAAATTTCTGAAAAAGTAGGTGTGGAAGAAAAACCTAAGAAGAAAGAAAAGAAGGCTCCTAAAGAAAAAAAGAAGAAAATTGAAAAGGAAATACCTGTAAAATTCAATGAAGGAATGCAGCAGTTTCAGCCAGATCTTGAAAAACTGAAAAAAGAAATAGAAGAAGAGAACAAACCTGGAACTGAATCTTTTTTCAAAAAAATAACATCAAGACTACAAAAAGTAAGAATTTCAGAAAAAGATTTCCAAATTTATTCTGAGGAATTAGAAACCTTGCTTCTTGAAAACAATGTTGCATTTGAAGTGACTGAGCAGATAATAAGAAAATTGAAAGAAAGAGTTGTGAACAAAGAATTCATAAAAAAAGAGGTTGAAGAAGAGATAAAAGACACATTAAGGAAAATAATTGAAGATACTTTAGTTGAGCCATTTGACATTATCAATAATATAAGGAAAAAGAAAGCAGAAGGCAAGCCGTATGTGATTTTGTTCTGTGGGATAAATGGATCTGGAAAAACTACTAGTGTGGCAAAGATTGCGGATTATCTAAAAGACCAGAAAATCTCCTCCGTTATGGCTGCAGGAGATACATTCAGGGCAGCAAGCATTGAACAATTGAAAAAACATGGGGACAAACTAGAAATAAAAGTCATTTCTCATGAATATGGGAGTGATCCAGCATCCGTTGGTTTTGACGCAATAAAATATGCTGAAAAAAATTTGATTGATTGCGTTCTTATTGACACTGCAGGAAGAATGCATACTGCAAAGGATTTGTTAAGGGAAATAGAAAAGATAGCAAGAGTCTGCAAGCCAGATTTGAAAATTTTCGTTGGAGAAAGCATAACAGGAAATGATGTAGTTTTACAGGCAAAGAGTTTCAATGAAGCAATTGGAATTGACGGAATAATCCTTACAAAATCAGACATAGATGAAAAGGGCGGAACAGCACTTTCTGTAGGATATGTTACAAAAAAACCGATTCTCTTTTTGGGTACTGGACAAGATTATAGTAAAATAGAAATTTTTGATAAAAATAAATTTGTGGAAAGATTAGGTTTATAATAACTTATAAGTAGTAACAAGATAGAAAGATTTATATAGTGTTTATTTCTTGAATTTTTATGGCAATAATGGATATGGTTAAGCATCCCGTAAAAACAACTGGAAGAGGATTGGATAAATTAGCAAAAGCAGGAGCATTTACCCTTGGAGTTGCTATTGGATTACAAGGTCCAGGATTCTATCAAGCCTATTTACAAAGATTGGGCGGACATGCTGACGAAGCATTCATTCAAGCAAAATATTGTTGGGATAGAAAAGATAGTATTCCAGAATTATGCTATTCAAGTGCAAATAGGGCAAACGAACTTCGCCAAGATTATATTAGTCTTAAAGATGCAGAGGGAATTTTAGCGAAACCCATAGCATTGGGAAAGGCTTTTGATTTGGATATTGCACAAGGTACATTAGGAATATATAAAGCAACTGCACCACTTACAAAAGAAGGTTTAATTTATGGTTTAGGTGGAGGAGTAGCAGGAATTGGAGTTTACAG
>CAZIET010000007.1:0-19376 GCA_964538405.1 Candidatus Woesearchaeota archaeon | reverse complement strand
AACTTATCCACGAAAATACACCAATAAGGCGAGATGTGAGAACGGGAGATGTTGAAGGGATTTTATTTGAACCTCTTTTTTGATTCTTAGTTAGTTTTAAAAATTAAGTTTTTCTAGGAGTTTTATGCCTCAATGGTCTAATGGCTATGACACTAGCCTGTCGCGCTGGTGATCCGGGTTCGATCCCCGGTTGGGGCGTTCAGAATCTATTAAAATCGCAGAAAGTAGTATTTTTTGATACGTCTCCTGCTTTAATATGGGAATTTCTTAAAACAGTTATGCAAAATAAAAGTTACAATGAATATTTGACCACTTCTACCCGTGCTGCTGTTTTGGATTCTGCAATAATAACCGAGACTGATTTGCAGGGAAAAATAACTTATGTAAACGACAATTTTGTCAAAGCTACTGGATTCTCTAAGAGGGAAATTATAGGAAATACACACAAAATCATAAATTCAGGTTACCATTCAAAAGAATTCTTCAAGGACATGTGGGATACGATATCAAGCGGAAAAGTATGGAGGGGTGTGATTCGAGAGATTTCAAAAGACGGAGATTATGTATGGTTTGATTCAATCATAGCTCCCGTGCTAGGCAAGGATGGAAAACAGATAAGCTACATTTCAATAAGGTTTGATATTACTCCTTATATGGGGAATTAGATTTTCTTTAGAAGATTTTATTAATGAAAAACTACTTTTTACTGAAATTTATATGAGACTCAAAGAAGGAAATGTGCACAATAGGCATAAGACGTCGTATTACAAGCAAGCGGAAGAAGTAATCAGAATTTCAGACATAGTTCTCATGATATTGGACGGCAGATTCATTGAACAATCAAGAATACCTGAAATGGAAACAGAAGTGGTAAAACAAGGAAAAATATTGGTTCACATAGTCAATAAAGCAGATTTAATGGACAAGAAAGAACCCAATCTTCAAGGATTATCAAATCCGATTCTTGTATCATCAAAAACCAGGCAAGGAATAAGCAAACTTAGAGAGAGAATTCAGATTTTGGCAAGTAAAGTAAAAACTTTCGATAGAGTTCATGTTGGGGTGATTGGATATCCAAATACAGGAAAGAGTTCTTTGCTTAATATTTTAGCAAGAAAAGGTGCCGCTCCAGTTTCTTCCGAACCGGGATTCACGAAAGGATTGAGAAAAATCAGATTTGCAAAGGGAATTTTGTTATTGGATGCTCCTGGAATGATTCCTTCAAACGAAAACCTTTTTGGAGACGATCAAATGAAACATAGCATGCTTGGCGCTAAAAGTACAGACCACATAAAAGATCCGGACATGGTTGTAAATGAAATAATGAAATTAAATCCAGGAAAGTTGGAAAAGCATTACAAGATATCTGAGGAAGGAGATGTGGAAACATTATTGGAAGAACTTGGAAAGAAATGGGGAATACTGAAAAAGAAAGGAGAAATTGATTCTGAAAGAACAGCCAGAAAGATTCTAAAAGAATGGAATTCTGGAAAAATAAATTAATATCTTCTTCTGCTTGGACTAAAAGCTTTTCGTGGACCGCGTCTGTCATCCCTTCTTGGAAAACTTCTTCTTGGTCTATCACCATCTGATCTCTCATGACTTTTTCCTGAACTAAATCTTCTATGGCTTGCAACATTCATTCTTCCACGTCCTCTTCCTTCATCACTACCATAACTTTTTCTTTCTCCACCATACCTGCCTGAACCTGCTCTGCTTCTATAATTATTTCTTGTTGGAACTCTTCTTTCATGTCTTTGGTCTCTGTATGGAGAACTTCTTCTGTTTTGTCTATCAAATCCGGCGAATTTTATCATAACCCTTTCCATTTCAGGCAATTCAACTTGCTCTATATTCAATGATTCGTCTCTCAAAACAGTATTGAAGTTTTCATAATCTCTTTCGGAAACTATGCTGATTGCAATCCCTTCTTTACCCGCTCTAGCTGTACGGCCAATTCTGTGAATGTAATCCTTGCTTGTTGTAGGAATATCATAATTGTAAATATGGGAAACTCCCTTAATGTCAAGTCCTCTTGCTGCAATATCAGTGCATACAAGAACATAAACATTTTTCCCGTGGAACATCTCCATAATCTGGTTTCTCTTTCCTTGTGTAAGACCCCCATGAATTGGCAATGCTTCAATCCCCAATCTTTTCAAATTATCAGCGACAAAATCAGTGTTATGCCTTGTGTTACAAAATACCATAACCAATCCCTCCCTTTCCTGCTTTAGCAAATGGACTAGCAGTGAAAATTTTGATTCTTTCGGAACATCATAGAAAACTTGCTTTAGTTTTGAAGGATCAACATATGATTGCACAGAGATACTTTCTGGGTTTTTCATATGCTTTTTGGCAATATGTTCTATGTCAGAAGAAATTGTAGCGGAGAACAAAAGAGTTTGTCTGTTATGAGGACATGATTTTATTATTTTTTCCACGTCCTGAATAAATCCCATATCGAGCATTCTGTCTGCCTCATCCAAAACCAAAATTTTCACGTATGAAAGATTTGCAGTTCCTCTTTCCATATGATCAAGCATCCTTCCCGGAGTTGCAACAACTATTTCGGCATCTTCCAAGGCTCTTACTTGCGGTCCCATGCTTACCCCGCCATAAATCATTGCAACATGTAATTTTTTGTAGTGTGAAAAACTCTTCAGCACTTTTGCAATCTGTTCTGCCAACTCCCTCGTTGGAGTTAGTATCAATGCCTGCAATCCTCTTCTTGGTTCTACTTTTTCTATTATTCCCGTGCCGAATGCAAGAGTCTTTCCTGAACCTGTATGTGAACCTCCAATTACATCCTTTCCAGCTATCACTAAAGGAATTGTTTTTTCCTGTATTTCCGTAGGAGTTTCCAATCCTGCTTTCTGCAATAAGTTCAAGAGCTCTTTGCTTAAGCCCAGTTGTTTAAAACGTTCCATTATATTCTAAAAGAAATAGTGTGTCTCAGAGAGACTCTATTTCCAACATTTTCAATAAATAATCGTGATTTTGATGGTATTTAAAGCTAATGAATTTAGTAGTCTATATTTTTACACTTCATGTATATAAAATAGTTTCATCTAAATTTTTTATGGCTGTTACAATAGCAATTTCGGCGATCCTTGCTTTGATTGCAGGCGTTATTATTTTAGTCTGGCCTAAAGCTCTCAATCTTGCCGTTGCCTTATGGCTAATTGCCTACGGGGTTCTGTCTTTATTGGCAGATGTGCTTTGATAAGGGCGAGATAAGCAATGAAAGGAGGAAAACATGAAAAACAAAAACCAAGAGCCAAGAATGGGAAAGGAAGGGGATAGAAAGGACAAACCTAAAGATGATGACGACATGGACGACATGACTATGGTTGAAGACGAAGATGAAAACTTGGAAGAGCGTAAAAAGCGTATGGAATCCCCAGAAGCCCAGTTGTGAAATCTCTGAAAAGAGGTTTCTAGGAGAAACTTTTTGTGAAAATTGTTTTCCTATGGCAGAGGATAAATTGACTTGTTAAATTTTTAAAATGAAAAAAAAAGATTTCCTCAAGATTTTTAAGAAAATAGAAGAAAGAAGAGAAATTAAAGTGAAAATGGTGCTTGCAGTTTTGCTGATTCTGCTTACAGTTACTGTTTTTATGGGATTGGGATCGACATTCAACATAAGAAATTTGGTGGCAGTACCATGAAAATAAAAAGATTAGTCAAACTTTCAACTTTTTCTGGAAAAAGAATTATTTGTAATTATGAGAAAAAAAGGAAAATGGCTTACCTCCGGAATGAGGCATAACGTTAAGAAGAGAAAGACCAAAGAGAGCGGATTCATTAGACAAAGAAGTAAGCCTCCAAAAACACATTATGAGGTGTAAATTAAGATGTTTTGTTTAAGCGTTCTCTTAAACATTCAAAGAAATATCTAGTCATGTCTATATTTTCTGGACTTGCCTTTGGAGATTCATCCGGGTAAGCGATATAACGAAGCACCTTTCCAATTATCGCAGTTAGATATGCTTCTAATTGGTTGTTTTTAGGACGTGAAAAATTGCTGTATGCGGTTTCATTAAATGCATCATTGATTTGTGCTTTAACTCCATCTAAAGTTCTCCATAACCACATATTCATAAGATTATGGGCATCTTTAATTTCTGCTTGATGATCTTTAGCTAAAGAAGGATCCCTTGTACATTTTATTACAATATCAGTAAGAAATCGCGCATTATTATTGTTTTCTTTTATTGATTCCTTTTCTATGAAACTCATTTTTCAACGATTGCAAAATAATTTAAAAGCATTTGCGTGATGAAATATTAATGCCCAGTTCGCTCAGTGGTAGAGCATAAGATTGGAAATCTTAGCCTTTCGAGGCCCGCAGGTTCGATTCCTGCACTGGGCGCTCAACAAGTTTATAAATCAATTTTTCTCTAATATAATATGCGCACAAAAGAGATTCACAACTTCTTAAACAAAAACAGGGATTCTATTTATCCAGTATTCAGAGTTGTAGTGGCTTTGTTGTTCATGCAGCACGGAGCTCAAAAACTTTTTGGGTTGTTTGGTGGAATTGGCGGAAGTGCTTTAGATCTGACGAATCTTTTTGCATTTAACTTCTCAAGTTTGCTCGTAATTGCCGGATTTGTTGAATTCTTCGGAGGACTTTTGATTGTATTGGGATTGTTTACCAGGACTGCTGCATCCTTGGCTTTAATAACAATGATTGGAGCATGGTTCCTTGCGCACTTCAGCCTTACTGGAGGAGTTGAAGGATGGGTTCCAATACTTAACAAGGGAGAATTGGCATTGTTTTACCTAGTGTCATTCTTGTACATATTATTCCATGGAGCAGGAAAGTGGGCTTTGGATAACAAATTATTTAAGGACAGACATTAATTCTTTTAGATGCCTGCAAACAAAATTAGCATAGACAAGGCAAAGAAAGACAAATTATTCTACATTGTTGCAAATCTTATAGTTTACAGGGAAAGCGATGGAAAATGTCTTATCCTTAAAAGAGATGCAAGGGAGATAGCACATCCAAACAAATTTGCAGTTCCCGGAGGAAAGCTTGAATGGAAGGATTTGCCTATTGAAAAGCCGACAAGAATCAATGGAGATATTTTGGATTATGAAAATGCAGTTGAAGAATTGCTGAAAAGGGAAACAAAAGAAGAAGCAGGAATAGAAGTCCATGATGGATTTGTTTATGTGAACAGTGTTGCATTCATAAGGCCGGATGAAGTGCCTGTTTTATTGGTGAAGTTTGCAGCGAAATACAAGAGTGGAGAAGTAAAACCGGAGCCAGGAACATTCACTGATTATGCCTGGGTTGATTCAAAAGAAGTTGACAATTATGATTGTATTAAAGGAATTCAAGAAGAAGTAAAGAAAACAATTGAGATTTTTTCTAAAAAATAAATTATTCTTTACTTTCATAAAAACGTTGTACTTCGCGCCAGCCAATATCATGGCGAAAATGTAGGTTGTTTCCTTCAATGAATACTCCTCCCATTGCTTCCAATCCCAATTCACGCGCCTCGCAAATATTATCCCCTTCTGCTACAATGATAAATAGGCGTCCTCCGTTTGCGTAGAATTTTCCATCTCTTACTGCGATCCCATAGCTAAAGACAGAAACTCCCGGGATGTCCATTGCTCTCTCCAATCCATGAATCCTCTTTCCCCTTACATTACTATAATCGTCAGGGTATCCTCTTGACGCCCCGACAAAACCCAACCGTGTTCTTCCGTCTTCTTCAAGAGAAATTTGACTTAATCTCTTTTCGCGCGCCGCAAAAGCAATTTGATCCATTGGAGTTTTTATCCCTGGAACAATTACCTCTGATTCGGGAGCTCCGAAACGCGCATTGTACTCCACCACTCTAGGGTTTCCATTTTCATCAATCATTAATCCCTGATATAAGACACCCATATATGGTGTTCCATTGTTATTCATACCCTTAATCACCGGTTCTATAGTTAATCTTCTAATTTTACTTCTAACTTTGGGGGTGACAAGGCTTACATTAGTATAAGCACCCATACCCCCTGTATTTTTTCCTTCGTCATGGGGATTGATTGTTTTGTGATCCTGTGCTTCTTTTGTAGTTAGATAATTTTCACCGTCACAAAATGCATATCCTGAGACTTCTTCTCCAATCATTCCTTCTTCAATCACAAATTCATTTCCTGCTTCACCAAATCCACTCATTGAATTAACTGCACCAAGTGCTTGATGAACATTTCTTGCGGGAATTGCCCCTTTTCCTGCGACCAAACCCCCAGCTTTAACATAAATAAATGCATTAGGATCTTTTTCATATATTTTATCTACATGCCTCCTTCCCAATACCTCATTGGAAAATCTTTCATAGCTTGGGTAAGGAATTCCATTGTTTCTCATAAAATCTCTAGACCATCCCTTATCCCACTCTATTTTTGCAGCTGCTTTTGTTGGGCCGAAAGCGGCAAAACCGCTTGCTTCAAGAACATCAACAGTTCCTGCTGCAAGAGCATCATCTTGGCATACATCAGTAAGATGTGGCCTATACTTTCTTGCAACTTCTAAAATTGTTTCCGGTTTCTTCAAGTCTGCTGGAACAACAATAACTTCTTTTCTTCTATTCCATCCGATGAAATCATTTCCCGGAGTAACAATTATTCTTTTGACATTTGGACTTCTTTCATAAGCATCAGAAATAACATGGGCTCTTGCACTCCCATCTACAACCATTACAGTTAAATCTTCCATTTTTAATCACTGAAAATAATTCACGCCGTTTTTAAGAATTTGTATGCCTGAATATTCACTTGGAATTTCCTTTCCTGCTCTTTTCAACTGTTCCTTTCTTAATGTCCAGTCTGGCAAGTGTGTAAAATCAATTGCTCGTTCTACATGGGGCATAATCCCAAAAACCCTTCTTGATTCATTTGTTATTGCCGCAATATTTTCAAGTGCACCATTGGGATTTACAGATAAACCGTAATTGTCAAACATTTCTCCTGGAACATATCGTGCTGCAATCAAATTTCTTCCTTTGATTAATCTCATTGTTTCAGCATCAGTATAGAATTTTCCTTCTCCGTGAGCAATTGGAAGAGACACTTTTTCTCCTTTTGTCCAGATTCCATTTTCTTCAAATTGTAAATCTACCCATCTATCAAGGTATCTTCCATGCCTATTATCCTTCGTAGGATCGTTATGTAGTAGAATAGCACGTTTTGTTTCATAATCGCCATCAATTCCAGGAAGCAATCCGAGTGCCACCATAATCTGAAATCCATTGCATGCTCCAAAAACTAGTTTATCAGAATCAACAAACTTTAGCAATTCATCTGACAGTCTGTTTCTTAACAAATTAGCAAAAGCCTTTCCAGCACCAGTATGGTCTCCGTATGAAAATCCACCTGGAAATGCTAGGATTTCATAATTGCTTAGATCTTTTGTATCAATTAAATCATTCACATGAACTATTTGGGATTGTGCTCCTGCTTGATCAAATGCGAATGCAGTTTCTCTTTCACAATTTATTCCATATCCTGTTAAAACTAATGTCTTTGGTTTTGCCATTTTAATAATCCCTTAAAGTTGATTTATATGATTCTAACATTTTGTTTACTTCTGTATTTACAATAACTTTCTCTTTGTTATTAACAATGAATTTTCCATCACTTCTTGTTACACCTAATCTTCTAAAGTTGCTTCCTTCCATGGTTCTTTCAAATTCTGCCGCATATTCTGGGTTTACAGTAATTACAAGTCTTCCTTGACTTTCAGAGTATAGCAATTCATCTTCTCTTATCTCACCCCATCCTTGTATGTCTACTTCCATTCCTAACTTTCCTCCCATTGATGTTTTTGCAAGAGCCATTGCCAATCCACCTTTATGGATGCTTTGCGCTGATGCAACCAATTCTTTCTCCATCGCAACAGACAACTTTTGATAGAGCTTAGTGTTTGTTTCAACATCAACTTCTGGAACATCATTACCAACAAACTTCTCTCCTCTTGTTTTTTCTCCCATCATTGCATAGTATTCTGAGCCTCCCATCTCTTTTCTCGTTTCTCCCACAACATAAACAATATCTCCTGCGAATTTTGCATCTAATGAAACTGCTTTTCTTGAATCATCCATAACTGCAACAGAAGAAATTAGTAATGTTGGTGGAACAGAGATTTTTATAGGATTTCCGTTTTCGTCAAATCCCTTGAAGTCGTTGAACATACTATCTTTTCCTGAAATAAATGGCGTTAAGTAGCCAACAGCAACATCTTTACATGCTTTGGCAGCTCTCTTCAGTTGACCTAACCTTTCCGGTTCATCAGAACTGCACCAACAGAAGTTATCTAATAGTGCAATTTCCTCCAATTTACCTCCGACAGCAATAACATTTCTTATTGCTGTGTCAATTGCAGCTGCAGCCATGTGATAAGTATCAATATCGCTGTAACTTGGATTTATTCCTTGAGAAATGATTGCTGCTTTGTTTGAATTTAATATTGGTCTTACTATTGTTGCATCACCATTTACTCTTCCTTTTCCTTGCAATGGTTTTATTACGGAACCTCCTTGAACTTCATGATCAAACTGCTGAGAAATAAATCCAAAACTTGCAAGATTTTTTCTTCCTAACATCTCATGAAAAACAGAAGTCATGTCTCCAGGCTGCTGGAAATTTGGTTCTTCGTAGACTTGTCTTGTGAAAGTTGTCTTCATGTGTCTTTTAGGTAATCCATTATGTAAAAAATCCATTTCAAGATCCATTACTCTTGTTCCTTTGTAGTCTACAATACATTCTCCAGAATCCGTGAATTCTCCAATTACTGTTGCTTCTACTCCTCTTCTTTGCATTAACTCTGAAAATTTTTCCCACTTTTCTTTTGGAATTGATAAAGTCATTCTTTCCTGAGATTCAGAAACCCATATTTCCCAAGGATTTAGTCCTGAATATTTCAAAGGTACTTTTTCCAAATCTACTTTAAATCCTCCAGCCTCTTTTGCCATCTCCGCTACTGAAGATGAAAGTCCCCCAGCACCGTTATCAGTAATACTTGTGTACAATCCCTTATCTCTCGCCTCTTTTATTAAAGCGTCACTCATTATCTTTTGAGTTATTGGAGCACCAATTTGAACTGCTGTTGCAGGACTTCCGGGATTCATTATTTCAGATGAAAAAGTTGCCCCATGTATTCCATCTGCACCCACTCTACCCCCAACCATAACAATATAATCACCAGCACCCGCTTTTTTCTCATGGCTTGGAGTTCCATTAACTTTTCTAGGAATTATTCCTCCTGCTCCAACAAAGACCAACGGTTTTCCTTTAAATCGGTTGTCAAAATAAACAAACCCTTGTGGTGTCGGGATGCCAGTTTCATTTCCTGCAATTCTTACCCCTTCAACAATTCCTTCCAAAATTTTTTTAGGTGGAATTGTTTTTAGGGTTCTTTCTTTATCAAATTTATTTGGAGTTTCTCTGTAGAGTGGTTTTTGATCGTTAGGATCCCCCGTACAGAAACCATATGTTCCTACAAACACATCTGCACCTTTTCCAGAACCAAAAATGTCTCTATGAACTCCATTTGCTCCCGTAATTGCTCCCCCTATTGGGTCCATCGCACTTGGAGAATTATGAGTCTCAACCTTAAAGAACAGCAAATTATCATCATCAAATATTATTCCTCCTGCATTGTCTGTGAAAACCGAAACACAGATATCTTCCAGCCCTTCTTCTTTTCTTCTTTTGTTTATTTCTTCTGTCGCACCTTTTATGAATGTTTTGAAAAGTCCATCCTCAATTTCATCAATAGGATCTGCAAAAATTGTATGTTTACAATGTTCGCTCCATGTTTGAGCAATACTTTCCAACTCCACATTTGTTGGCACCCTAACTTTTTTTAAGAAATAAGTTTGAATAGCTTTCAAATACTCCAATCTTAAGGCGAGAGTACCATTATATGAAAACCTCATTAATTCCTCATCATTAAATGTAAGGAAACTATGTATACCCCCTAAAGGATTTTTTTCATCATGAAACTCGCCAAGATTAACACGATTAAACGTCTTTCCCATCCCACCATCTCTTTGAAATTCTTCCTGGCTTTTTACGTGTATTTGTTGAATTAATAGATTAGATAGAGATACTCCAATTTTACGTGCCTGCTCTTTTGTTATATCACCTGACAAAAACATTAATTGAGAACTGTAAGCAGTTTGGCCGTCAAATTTTTCCCCAAATGTATCAGACATCTCATCTCTTACAGTTATTCCAACGTTATCTGTAACACCAGGTCGAAATCCGATTTCTATAGCATAATTAAAGTCTGGTCTAAATGGCTCATCAATAAATGCTTCTTCTGAAACTGGATTAACAAGCATCGAAGCTAAATTGTTTAATTCTTCATTGGGGAGATCAACATCTACATTATAAACATCAGCTAATCTAACATCAGTAACTTGAGGGAAGCCAGCAGAATGAATTTGCCTTCTTCTTACTTCAGCTCTTGCATCAGGAACTGTTTGAACCACCTCTATTCTATGAGCCATAAACTAATTCCGAAAAACAACTTATAAAGATTCTTTCACTAAAACATATACTTACTTTTCAATATCAGATGTCTTTTCATATCTAATGTACAATTTATTCAGGATATCAAGAATTGACTGTCTTTGCTCTGCCGTCCCCAGCCCTTTCCAGTCGAGAATTGCCAAATCAACTTCTTCTTCTGTTTTTGATACTACTTCCTTTACCATTTCCTCCGTCAAAGGGAATGAATATGCAGACACCACATGTGAAATTGCAAGGTTTGATTTATCTTGTATCTTATTGAAATTAGGGCAATAATGTGGTCCTCCAATTGCGATTGCAACTTCATTGTATGGATTTTCCTTGAATGAGAAAATAGTATCTGAAATTGTCTTCGCAACAACAAATCCTGCTCTTCTGTCCTGGTATTCCGTCTCAGTGCTTCCGATTTCAACAAACACACAAGGCCTGTCAATCAAAGGACCGTGATGGGTTGCTTCCATTGTAACAGCATAGTCTTTCAGGCCGTATCTTGCCACATTTTCATTCATTTTTTCAAACAATTGCTTATTGAAAAATGCAGATGCCTTTCCAACTTTTCCCTTTTCTCCCCCATAATCAGCTGATCTGAAATTTCCAACTGCATGTATGGCAATTGCCTTCTGCCCCTTCTCCGAAGAATGCTTTGATGCAAAGACTATGAAGTCATACTTGTTTATTTTCTCCAAATCAAGGTTTTCTGTGTATATTATTTCTTCATCAACAAGATAGAAATCAAAGTTTACAGCATTCTTCTGCATTCCAGATGCCAATAGATTTTTCCTGAATTGGCTTAACTGCGTTGTGATATTGACTCCTGCAGAATCCTTTTTGCTTGCAACCACCAAGTATTTCTGGTATTCCATTGAAAGTTATGAAATTCAGATATTTTAAATTTTATTGGTGTTAAAGCATAGAAATCATTAAAAATGCCGAAAAGTTTTAATTGGTATGGATAGAGAAGAGCAAAAATTTAGAACCAATGTACAGAATTTTGCATTATACTGTGGAATAACAAGAGGATATGATCTTGTTCAACTTCGAAGTCTTACTGAGTTGACACCAAAAGGAATCGTAGAAAGGTTAAGGTGTAATTCTGATAAAAATCCTAGTTTATGGGACTCTGAGATTGTTGAAGTTTATGAGAGGCAATATGAATCTTTTTTAGAAGATTTTTCCCAATCTACTCAGCCTATTTCACAGCCTGAATCTGTTCCACCTATTGATAAAATGACTAAGGTTGAGGGACGTAGGGGAAGGCCACCAAAAAGTTTGCAGGCACCGAACTTATCTGGGGAGAAACCGTCGATTAATGATGATTTGCAGGATAAGTACAGAAGAATGAATAGGCAGTCAAATACTGGACTTTCGGAAATATTTTCACGGATAAAATCTTCTAATAATAAGTTATAAAAACCATCTTTCATTTTTTATGTTATGGAAGGGGTGATAAAACTCTTAATTGGAATCATTGCATTGGTTTTGGGAGTATTCATAGGAAATTTTCTTGCAAAGTCCACAAAAGAGGAGCTTATGGAAAACCAAAAATGGTTCAGGCTTATAGTTTTTTTGAGCCTTGTTTCTGCGATATTAAGCATAATAGCGAAAGATGATGTCATGTTCTTTAGCTTCCTATTCATTGCAATAGTTACAAGCAGGAGTTTGAGGTGGAAGAAATGAACAATCAGGATTTTCTAAAAGTCAAATCCCGCGTCTTAAGTAAATTAAAAAGGCTTCCCAAGAATCTGGACTATCATGGGATTCATCATACAAGGGATGTAATAAAATCTGCAGAAAGATTGGCGAAAATGGAAAAGTTGGATGAAAAAGGCACAATAATGGTAAAAACTGCTGCCTTATTTCATGATGTGGGTTTTTTGAAACAATTCAGCGACAATGAGCCTATAGGAGCAAAAATGGCAGGGGAAATCCTCCCGAAATTTAACTACAACAAAAAAGACATTGAAGCAATATCTAGGATCATAATGGCGACAACCATGCCCCAAAAACCAAAAACAAAGTATGAGAAAATAGTTTGCGACGCCGATTTGGACAATTTGGGAAGAAAAGACTTCTTTGTTCAGACTGAAAGGGTGAGAAAAGAGTTTGAAAATAGGGGCATAAAAATATCAAAAAGGAGTTGGTATGAGAAGGCATTAAAGCTTCTTAAAGGCCACAAATACTGGACTGAATCAGCGAGAAAATTAAGAAACAAAGGAAAGAAAATAAATGAAAAGAAAATCATCAAGATTTTAAAGAGTTAATTTACTTTTTCCTTTTCTTTTTCATGTTTGCCGGAGCCTCTTTTCATCATAAGCATGAATAAAAACTATTTATAATTATATAATCATCATGCAATGACATCATAACAAAATTTTAAAATCTTCAATTTTCATCTATTTGTATGTTGTATTTGATTGGGCTTGGATTGAATGAAAAAGGGTTTTCATTTGAGACTTATGATATTTTAAAAAAATGCGGTAAAATATATTTGGAAGAGTATACCATTGAGTTTCCCTACAAGAAAGAGCAATTGGAAAAGGCAATAAATAAAAAAGTAAAATCCGTGGACAGGAAGTTTGTAGAGGAAAGCATGAAAGATATTGTTAAAGAGTCAAAAAAGGAAGAAATTGCCATTTTGGTTTACGGATCTCCATTGACTGCAACAACACACATTTCACTGCTTCTGGAACTGAAAAAAAACAAAGTTGAATATCAGGTGATTCACAATGCTTCGATAGTTGATGCTATTGCTGAAACTGGCTTGCAAACATACAAATTTGGTAAAATCACTTCTATGCCAACTTGGCAAAAGGGCTTCAAACCAGAAAGTTTTATTGAAACAATAAGAGAAAACCAATCCATAAATGCCCATTCATTGATTTTGGTAGATATAGGATTGGAATTTGGCAGGGCTTTGGAGCAATTGGAAACTGCGGGAAAAGACAAGATAATGATGGACAAAATCATTGTTTGCTCCAGATTAGGAACAAAGGAAGGAAAGATTTTTTATGATGATATTCAAAATTTAATGAAGAAAAAAGTCAAAGCCCCTTATTGCATAATAATTCCAAGTGGGTTGCACTTTATGGAACAAGAATTTATAGAGAATTACGCTTCGTAAGCAATTGTTTCAAGGGGAGAATGTTCATGTGTATGCCTATGTTCTACTTCGTAATCTCCTCTTCCATTCATATAGGTGCTACTAACGTCAGCATATGCCTTTGCTCTCATACTATATTTATTCTTTACACACATAAAAATAACACAAAATCCTGATTTTTAAAGCTTATGAAAGATGTTTGGCAAGGTTTTAAAATAATGGAAAATTGAGATAAGAATGTATAATTTTAAGAAGGTTGAAGAAGAAATATTGCAATTTTGGAAGCAAAACAAGACTTTTGAGAAGTCATTAAAGAAGACTAAGGGGAAAAAACCATATATTTTCTATGATGGCCCTCCTTTTGCGACTGGAACACCCCATTATGGACATATTCTTGGATCTGTAACGAAGGATGTTTATGGAAGATTCTGGACGATGAAAGGAAGATATGTACAAAGAGTTTGGGGATGGGACTGTCATGGTTTGCCGATTGAGAATATTTCTGAACAAGATCTTGGAATAAACTCAAAAGATGAAATTGAGAAAATGGGCGTAAAAAAATTTAACGACTATTGCAGAAGCAAGGTTCTAGGATATGTGGATGATTGGAAAAAAGTTATAGGGAGGATTGGAAGATGGGTCGATATGGGAAATTCTTACAAAACCATGGATAATGATTATATAGAATCAGTTTGGTGGGCTTTCAAACAATTGTGGGAAAAAAATTATTTGTATGAAGGGGAGAAAGTTTTATTGTATTGTCCAAGATGTTCAACTCCTTTGGCTAAGGCTGAGATTGCAATGGACAATTCTTACAAGAATGTCAAAGAGGAATCAGTTGTGGTTAAATTTAAACTAAAAAACAAAAATGCTTATGCATTGGCATGGACCACGACTCCTTGGACTCTTGTGTCAAACTTAGCATTGACTGTAAATCCTAATTTAGAATATTTATATGTTAAAGATAAGAATGGAGAAACCTATTTGCTTGCGAAGAAACTTCTTGATACATTTTTCAAAGATCCTAAAGAGTATAAAGTTGTTGAAGAAATAAAAGGAAGGAAACTAGAAGGAATGGAATATGAACCTTTGTTTCCATATTTCAAAAACTCAAATGCATTCAAATTCTTGTTGGGAGATTTTGTAACAGCAGATGAAGGAACTGGAATTGTACACACTGCTCCCGCTTTCGGAGAGGATGATTATGAAATATGCAAGAAATATGGGATAAAAATAGTTCAGCCGGTTGATGAGAAAGGAAGATTTACCAAAGAAGTCAGGGAGTTTGCGGGAAAGTTTGTCCATGATTCAAATATTGATATAATCAAATATCTAAAAAATGAAGGAAAAATTGTTTTGGTAAAAAAGATAGAGCATGAATATCCATTCTGCTACAGATGTGAAACAAAATTGCTTTATAGAGCAGTTCCTGCATGGTTTGTAAATATTCAAAAGATAAAACCTAAAATTTTAAAGTTTAGTCAAAAAATAAACTGGTATCCTGAATTTTTGAAAAAAGGAAGAGTAAAATACACAATTGAAACTGCTCCTGATTGGAATATTTCTAGAAACAGGTATTGGGCAACAGCAATTCCTATTTGGGTTGCGGATGATGGAGAGAAATTAGTGATTGGAAGCATAAGTGAACTGAAAAAATATGCAACAAACTTGAATGGAAAGATAGATTTACACAAAGATTACCTTGATAATATAGTTCTTGTAAAAGACAAAAAGAAATTCAAAAGAGTTCCAGAAGTCCTGGATTGCTGGTTTGAATCTGGGGCAATGCCATTTGCACAATTCCATTATCCGTTTGAAAATAAAGAATTCTTTGAGAAAAATTTCCCCGCACAATATGTGGCAGAGTATATAGGACAGGTAAGAGCTTGGTTTTATTACATGATTGTACTTTCTGCGATATTGTTTGATGAAATTCCTTCTGAGAATATTGTGACTACCGGAACAATCTTGGCTGAAGATGGACAGAAGATGAGTAAAAGTAAAAATAATTTCCCAGATCCAATGGTTTTGATTGACAAATATGGGGGGGATGCATTAAGACTTTATCTAATGTCAAGTCCGGTAATGAATGCAGAGAATTTCAATTTCTTAGAAAAAGGTGTTGAGGAATCACAAAAGAAAGTAATCTCATTATTGTATAACAGTTTGAAATTTTATGAAACCTGCAAAGGAAAGGAAAAAGGAAACTACAAAAGCAAAGAAGTTACCGATAGGTGGATTCTTTCACGATTGAATGAGTTTGGAAGTAATATGGAACATTATCTAGAAAATTATAATACAATAAAGGCAGGTGAAGAGATAAGGAGATTCATAGAAGAACTTTCCACTTGGTATATAAGAGTAAACAGAGAGAGATTAGAAGAGGACAAAAGTGCTAGAGAGACTTTAAGATATGTTTTAGAGAGTCTATCAAAAATAGTTGCACCAATACTTCCGTTTGTTTCCGAAAGAATTTATCAATCACTCAATGGAAAAAGCAAATCGGTTCATTTAGAGGACTATCCTGAGTTTGATGAAAAGAATATTGATGAAAAACTATTAATAAAAATGGTTTTAACGCGAAAGATAGTTTCAGAGGGGCTTTTTGAGAGGGATAAGGCTAAAATTGGTTTGAGGTGGCCATTGAAACAAGCAATAATTTACAGTAATGAGAAGGGTTCTCTTCAGGAGGTTTTAGAATTAATAAAATCCCAGCTGAATGTGAAGAAAATTGAGTTTAAAACTACAGATACTTTGTCAACCAAACTGATAGAATTGGATTTAACTATGAGTTCAGAGCTTGAGTCTGAGGGATATGCAAGAGAATTGTCCAGATTAATCCAGGATTTCCGAAAAAAACTGGGTCTGCAGAAAAGAGATAAAGTCCAAACCATCGTTTTTGCCGACGCTGAATTGAAAAAAATGCTGGAAAAGCAGCAAAATTTCCTTCGGGAAAGGACAAATTCTTCGTCGCTGAAAATACTTGAAAATGTCACGACTGACAAGGAAAGATTTAAAAATAAAATTTCCTTTTCTATCAAAGATAAAAGAGGGGAAGTGGTGATAATAACCACCAGCAAGTAATCCTTTAACTTTACCCTTTTATCATAACAATATTTAAAAGCACCTCAAACTAACAAACAAAATGATAATAAAGGAAGAATTTCTGAGCAGATTACGAAAAATATTTGATTTGAACCTTTATGAAGTCAAAGTGTGGACTGCTCTTCTGTCCCGTGGCACCAGCACTGCAGGAGAATTGAGCAATATTTCCGATGTTCCAAGAAGCAGAACCTATGACATTCTTGAAAGCCTTGACAAAAAAGGATTCATTGTGATGAAACTTGGAAAACCAATCAGATTTGTTGCATTAAAGCCCGAAGAAGTTGTTGAAAGAGTAAAAAGAAACCTTGTGAAGGATGCACAGGAAAGAACAAAGAGACTTGAGACATTGAAAGGCGATGAAGTCATTGAAGAACTTAATACATTGTTCAGTCAGGGAATCAAATTTGTCGAGCCGTCAGAATTGTCTGGAAGCTTAAAGGGGAGACAGAACTTATACAACCACGTTGACATGATGGTAAGAAATGCCGAAAAGTCCATAACAATAGTCACAACAAAGGAAGGATTGAACAGAAAGTTTGAAGCCTTATTACCGAGCCTGGAAAAATGCAAGAAGATGGGTGTAAAGGTAAGGATTGCCGCTCCAATTAATGCCAACAATCTGAAAATTGCAAGAGACTTCAAAAAAGTTGCGGATGTCAGAAATATGGAGAGGATGAGAGCACGATTTGTGATTGTTGACTCAAACCAAATAATGTTCATGCTTCTTGATGATGAAAAATTCCACCCAAATTATGACACTGGGGTTTGGATCAATACGCCGTTCTTTGCAGAGGCTCTGGAAAATCTGTTTGATCTTGCATGGAAAGAAATGAAAACAGTCAAGTAATTAGTACTTAATTTTTTTCTCAACGGTACTTACCCAAGTTAACCAACAACTTAACAGTGCTGTTCTTTGTCCTAATGTATCCACATTGTTAAACGCACTATAAAATAAAGTTTCGTCTTTGGATAATCCTTCTATAACTTCTCTTGCAGGTTTATAATTAAATCCAACTAAACTTATGCTTGGAGCACTTCCTGGAACAAACATTGAACTCACTAACAGAGTTAACTTCCCATCACTTTTAACAAAGTTGCATGGATCTTTTACCGAAGGATTATTTGGGCTGTAACCTAATCCAACTAAAGTCTGTCTTGCTTTTGATTTTATTTCTTCAATTCCTTCTAGATCTTCACCGAGATTTAACACTTCAAGAGCAAATTCAGGATTTAACTTTGCATAAAATCCCCATCTACCTGCACTTCTTCCTTCTGGAAGTACATCAAGACCCTCAAAATCATAAACCCACCCAAACCTTTCAATTGCTTGACTAACTTGATTTTGCATACCTCAAAACACAAAATTCTTTTATAAGGATTTATGTAATACAAAACATAAAATAAAAAAATTAGAAATAGGAAATAAAAATAACTAGAATTATTTCTTCATAAGCGCTAGTATAACTCCCACGATTGTTGTTACAAGAACAACCCATCCTGCTAATTGTGTTACTAGAACTCCTGGGACTGTCATTCCTCCAAGCCATTCAGGTAATTTTAGTGTTCCATTAACTAGACCGAAACCTACGGCCAATGAAACTACCACTCCTGTAAGCCAAACCACGAAGTTCAATACTGCCGAACCTGCCTTTTTTGCCATTTCAACACCTCCTTTCAGTTAAAAACTCTTTTTATATAATAAGGAATTTGTCTTTAAATAGGTTTTGCTCATTACATACGCTCAATCGTTTCAATTCCCAATAAATTTAAAGAATTTTTTAATGTAATCTTAAAAGATTCAACAAGTGCAAGCCTGAAATTTTCATTTTCCGATCCAATTACTTTGTCTGAATGATAAAATTCATTAAATTTTTGAGACAAATCATAAGAATAGTTTGCAATCAATGATGGATTCAGATTTTTGTATGCATTCAAAACGATTTCCGGAAATTCTGAAAGTTTTTTTACAAGTTGAATTTCCTTTTCTGACAAATCTTCTATTTTGAAATTATTTTTCATTTTCTTTTTTCTCAAAATGCTGTTTGCCCTTGCATAACTGTACAACAAATACGGTCCCGTGTCTCCTTCCATGTTAATTGATTCTTTTGGATTGAATATCATATTCTTTGATTTGTCTACTTTAAGTAAAAAATATTTTATTGCTGCCAATGATATTAGTAAGCT
The DNA here is from genome assembly GCA_964538405.1 of Candidatus Woesearchaeota archaeon. Taxonomy (GTDB): domain Archaea; phylum Nanobdellota; class Nanobdellia; order Pacearchaeales; family GW2011-AR1; genus JAGVWT01. The sequence continues at coordinate 442 of CAZIET010000007.1, read as the reverse complement.
TCTTCTTTCAATTTCTTTTTTAGAAAGTTCTTCTTTTTCTGCTAAATTTTCTTTAGCTAATTCCTGAATTTGCTGAATCAAATCATCTGCATCTACGACTGTTCCCTCTCGAGACTTCATTCTTCCCTCCGGTAAGTTTACTAAACCATAAGAAACATGCTTAAGCTTATGTGCAAAAGGAAATTTTAATTTCCCTAAAATTTTGAAAAGGACCTTAAACTGGTAATCCTGCTCATTTGCCGTAACATAAATTGATTCGTTTAAATTTTTGTAGTCCTCGAATTTCTTTTTTGCTAAATACAAATCCTGAGTTATGTAAAGTGAAGTACCATCAGCTCTTAGAACGACCTTCTCCCCTAATCCTTCATCTTTCAAGTCAATAATTGTTGCACCATCTTTCTTTTTGAAAACTCCTTTCTTTAATCCTTGATTAACAACTTCC
>CAZIET010000006.1:7941-24461 GCA_964538405.1 Candidatus Woesearchaeota archaeon | reverse complement strand
ATGTTTTTCTTCTTGAGGCATTCCCGGCCTTTTCATCTGCTGTTTTGGTTTTTCTTCCATATTATTTTGTAAAGAGATTGTATCTTTCGTCTTCCGTTAGTTCCTGGAATATTCTTTTCTCGATTGCTTTCTCGGGAAACGGGATGTTGTGTATCCTTTTTCTTATGTCCTCAAAGGATTCGAATTCCTTTATATTTCTTTGCTCCAGTATTTCCTTCATGTATTTCTTTCCCATTCCTGGAAGCAGTTCTATTTGATGAACTCTCTTGTTTATTGCAGTCGACTTGTTGAAAAAATCAATGAATTCCTTTTCCCTTTCTTTTACAACCCTTTCAATGATTTTCCTTAACTGCTCTTTCGTAGACTCAGTTATCTTGTCCTTTCTTATTCTTCCAAGAATGTAATATATTTTGTCCCTTTTGCCTTCTCCAATGTATACTTTTTCACCAACTTCTAAAGTTACTCCTTTTCTCGGAGCTAATTCCAAAAGTATTAAGTTTGTCTCTCCTATGGCTTGCGCTAAAGGCATCATTTTCCCTTCCAAAGGGTATCCGTTCGGCAAGTAATCTAGGACTATTGCGTGTTCTTCTTTCTGCATTTTGTTTATTTGAATTCTTTAATTGTGTTGAGTATGTTATTTGTTTCATTTTCGTCCAAACTTACCCCTATAAAAATTTTGTTTAAATCCTCATTATCCTGAGGGATTGTGTCTATTATTTTTGCTATGTGATCTTCCTTCATTTTCATCATGTTCAGCTCAACAAGCTTTTTTCTTAGGCTTTTTGCGTCATTTTCCTTTAGTTGATTGAAGTTTTTTATGAATTTCATAAGTTCTTCATTGTCTTTTGCGTATTCCATGACTTCTGCCATGCTTAACGGTGTTCTTTTCTTTATCATTTTATTGTTTAGCTTCTATTTTTTTTAAATGTATAGGGTGAATTAGGAGGGTTTTCTCTCTGTTATGGTCGTTCATTTTTATTACGTAAACACTTCCTCTCTTGCTTTCAACAGTTCCCGTTCTTCCTTGGAATCTTGTTGGGAATTCTGACTTTACAGAAAGCTCTCTTATGATTGCTACTTTGTCTCCAGCTTTCAGTTCCTGGAAGTATTTGCTGAACTTGACCTTTCCCTTCTCTCTGAGGTGTTTTTTCTTCATAAAATACACACAAAAAAGTGATTTAAAAAAGTATCTTTTAGAAATCTTTATAAATGAATTTCGAGGTTAAACTGTATGATAATTCCCATTTCTTGCTTCAGCTGCGGAAAGCCAATTGCGCATCTTTGGGAGACTTTCAAACAGAGAGTAGCCGAAGGCGAATCAGCAAAGAAAGTTCTTGATGATTTGGAATTGGAAAGATATTGCTGCAGAGCAGTTTTCTTAGGGCAGACTGATTTGATTGAGTTGGTTGGAAGGTTCAAGAAAAGTTAAGTATAATTATTCTTATAAATTAGTAATTTGTTTTGTTTTAATGAAGCTAGCTACTTTATGTTATTTAAGAAGAAATGGCAAAACTTTAATGCTCCATAGAAACAAAAATCCAGAAGATTTTCAATATGGAAAATATAACGGTTTAGGTGGAAAATTTAAAGAAGGTGAGAACCCAGAAGAGTGCGTCATAAGAGAAGTTGAAGAAGAATCTGGTCTTATTATAAGAAATCCGAGATTAAGGGGAATTATGACTTTTGATAACAGAAAAAGATCCTTTCATGAAGGAAATACTCAACCAACTTGGTACGTTCTCGTTTACACTGCAGATGATTTTTCGGGTGAATTAAAAGACACAAAAGAAGGGACATTAGAATGGATAGCTAATTCAGATTTATTGGAATTAGACTTATATGATGGAGATAAGATTTTCATGCAGTGGCTTGACAGTCCAAAAGTTTTTTCTGCAAAATTTACCTATGAGGGAGATAATTTAGTCAATCACGAAGTTGTTTTTTACTAAAAATGAATTATATAAAATAAGTGAATATAAGAGACAGCATCGCCTTTTCGCATCGGTTAAGATACTATTGGTGACGTAGTTAGCTTGACTTCTGTGTTGGGAACCGGAACAGGTATTTCCTAACTACTATGGCCGTCCTCAAAATTTAGCATAATTCCAGCTTTTTAAACTTTATCTAGTTCCAATATTTTAAAATAAGATCCCTATCTTTTATACTTTCCTCTTCTTAAAGAAAAGGCTAAAATAACAAGCGAGAGTATAATAAAACCTAATCCAATAAAATTAGACATATTTGAAGAAACATTCCCTATAGCGTTTCCCGTAATTGATGGGGAAAGAAAAAACACCCCAGTTAAAACAAGCAAAAGAGTTATGGTATGGAGTAATCTTCTCTCAGGCCCAAGCAATAGTCTACCTTCTAGGTACCCAGTTTCTAATTTAGGATCGTCGGAATTCCTTTCAAGAAAATTAAAAATGCTTTCCTCTGACTCATCTTTAATTTTTCCTCCCTGATTAATGGCATTTTCATAGGCTTTTAGAAGCCTTCTTTTTACTGAAGCTTTTCCACCTCTTCCCAGCTTCTCGTAAAGCCAAACCCCATTTAGGGCAACAGAAAGGTTTGCTTCTCTAACTCCTCCCGACAAAACACTATTTGCAAGTGCAAGTAATCTTCCATATTCTTCCGTATGATTTCGGTGAAATGCTGTTGGATTATCGGATCTTTCAAGTAGTTTCTCTGCTTCCATTATCTCAGAATCTCTAGAATACATAGGCATACCATAAGATGTCAAATTACTATATCTCTCAGGATTAGTTTTTGAATCCCGTTTTATTTTTTTATATCCTTTCTTAAACTTTAATTTGAGTTCACTATTTCCCGGTAAGCTCCATGGTGGCGGATCTAAATTACCTATATATGCTTTAAAATCCCTTCTATTTTCTTTTTTTATAGAACTGTGCAAGGTATGAAACCTATCTATATATTTATCACCCATTCTGTAAAAAAGAATTACTTAGTTTAAATTTCTTTTTAATTTAAACTTTATGCGGGAAAGAGGATTCGAACCTCCGAAGGCACTAAGCCGACAGATTTTGAGTCTGCCCCATTTGACCGCTTTGGTATTCCCGCATTAAAACACCTACATCATTACGTTTAAAAAACTTTTATAATTAGCATTATTAAGCCCGGGTGGCGCAACTGGATAGCGCAACAGGTTCCTAACCTGTAGGTTGCAGGTTCAAATCCTGTCCCGGGCGTTTTGGAAAACTTTATTAAACAAAATTCGACCATCTAAATTAAGGCGTTGGTGGTCTAACGGTATGACAGCTGCCTTCCACTAATATACAGAAGAAAGCAGCTAGCCCGGGTTCGACTCCCGGCCGACGCATCCAAACAATGACTGAAGAAACAACTTTCAAACACAAATTCGAAACTTTCTATAATAAGTATTACAAGGCTTTGCTTATAATTCCTGCACTGATCATTGCCTTTTGCTTTGTTTACATGTTTATTTTCTTCTCTGCAAATGACGGATTCTTCTACAAAGACTTTTCCTTGACTGGAGGAACTTCAATAACTATAATTGGAAAGATTGATGTGGATCAATTAAAATCAGCACTGTCAGATAAATTAGATGAAATAGAGATAATAGTTGTTTACGATATAACAACAAGGGAACAAACTGCCTTGGTTGTTCAGACTAAAACATCTGCAGATGAAACAAAAGATATAATTGAATCTTATTTAGGATACAAACTCAATGATGAAAACAGCAGCACTGAATTCATTTCTCCCGCTTTAAGCAATACATTCTATAAACAACTGATGATTGCAATGTTGATTGCATTTGTATTAATGGCTGCAGTCATTTTCTTTATTTTCAGAAGCTTTGTTCCTTCAACTGCAGTAATACTTGCAGCCTTTGCAGATATTTTAATGACATTAGTTATGGTAAATCTTCTTGGAATGAAAGTCTCTTCTGCAGGAATAGTTGCTTTCCTAATGCTGATAGGATATAGTGTTGATACAGATATTTTGCTTACCAACAGGGTTTTGAAAAGGCACGAAGGTACAATAAATGAAAGATTGTTTGGAGCATTCAAAACAGGAATGACCATGACCATAGCTGCTTTATTGGCAATTGTCCTCGCACTTGTTGTTTCAAGTTTATTTTCAGTTGTTTTAACTCAAATATTTACAATACTAATGATTGGTTTATTCTTCGACATTTTCAATACCTGGGTTACAAACGCTTCAATGCTTAAATGGTACATGGAGAAAAAATGAATTTCAAATTCACTTGGAGAATGTGGGTACTGATTATTGCATTAATATTATCTGTACTGGCAATAGTTGGAAATCCTATGAATTTGCTTGCTTCTGGAGTTATAATTACAAATATAGATCAAAACTCAACAGCGTTTGATCAGGGATTAAGACAAGGACAAATAATAACGGAAATTGATGGACAGGAGATAAGCAATATAGATGACTATTCCAATATTATGTTAGGAAAGTTTAACGGAGCAGATATAAAAACAACAATTCAAACCAAGAATCAAGAATTCATTTTACTTTCAAACAAATCTCCAGAAATAACTGTTTCTGAATTGCAAAAAACAAACATCAAGACGGGATTGGATATTTCCGGAGGATCTAGGGCATTGGTAAAAGCACAAGAAAAGAAACTTACACAAGATCAAGCAGATGAATTGAAACAAGTTCTGGGAAATAGACTGAATGTTTACGGAATTGAGGATATACGAACATCCACAATTTCTGACTTGTCTGGAGATTATTATGTAAATATAGAAATTCCTGGAGCCACTCCGGCGGCATTAAAAGAACTGATTTCACAGCAAGGAAAATTCGAGGCAAAGATTGGAAATGAAACTGTATTCGTTGGTGGAAAAGACATAAGTTCGGTATCTCGTTCGGGACAGGATGCTGTAGTGGAATCATGCCAGCGTTCACAAGATTTTTACTTCTGTAATTTCAGGTTTACTGTTTATTTGAATGAGGATGCAGCAAAAAGACATGCAGATATTACAAGAAACCTTAGTGTAAATTTCACTGGCGACGGTTATTATTTGTCCGAAAAACTTGATCTATTTCTTGATGATAAGTTGGTTGACTCTTTGCTGATTAGTGAAGGATTGAAGGGAATGGTCACAACACAAATATCAATTTCTGGAGCCGGAACTGGAGAAACGGAGCAACAGGCTTACGATGATGCAAAAGTACAGATGAACAAATTACAGACTATTTTAATTACAGGCAGTCTTCCTTACAAATTAGAAATCATAAAACTTGATACAATTTCCCCTTTACTGGGAAAGGGATTCACAAATTCAATTATTCTGGCTGGTTTGGCAGCCATCCTTGCAGTATCGGTATTTATTTTTATAAGATACAGAAATTTCAAACTGTCTTTAGCTTTGCTGTTGACAAGTTTCTCTGAGGTTATAATCATTCTTGGGATTGCCTCTTTGATAAAATGGAATCTAGATCTTCCAAGTATTGCGGGAATATTGGCAACAATAGGAACGGGAATAGATCAGCAAATAATCATTTTGGACGAGGCAAAACAAAGATTTTCAACGCTTAAACAAAGATTGAAAACTGCATTGGTGATTATTGTTGGAGCATATTTCACTGCATTTGTATCATTGATTCCTTTGTATTGGGTTGCCGCAGGATTTTTCAAAGGATTTGCCATAACCACCTTGATTGGCATAACTGCGGGAATACTGATTACAAGGCCGGCATTTTCAGATATTGTTGAAAGGGTTGGCGAATGATTTCTTTTTCACAAAGAATAAAAATGTATTTCTGCTTTTGTCCTAATGGGCCGTTTTACTGACACTGTAAGAACTTACAAGGAATTTTTTAGAAGAGTGACAAAAAGGGATTATTCAGGATACGATGGCCTTGCTATAAGGAACTATTCTTACCAACTTTCAACAAATCTGGTAGCAAAAGTAGGCGGACTCATTTACACGATTATAATCGCAAGAATGCTAATGCCGGAACTATTCGGATTGTACAGCCTTGCCTTATCGACAATTTTCATTTTCATGGCCTTTTCCGATCTTGGTGTTGGAGATACTGTATTGAGGTTCATTTCAAGGGAACTTGGAAGAAAAAATTACACTAAAGCAAAGAGTTATTTCAACTATCTTTTTAGGTTGAAAATATACATAACATTGTTTGCAACATTGCTGCTTTTGATATCTGCAAGGTTCATTTCCGAGAATTACTACCATAAACCAATATTTTTGGCGTTGATTGCCGGATGTTTATATGTGATTTTTACTAGTTTCAGTTCTTTCTTGTATTCTATAGCCCAATCTTCAAATAAATTCAGAGGGGTATTCTACAAAGAATCTATTTTCCAGTTTTCAAGGCTGATTCTCATACCAACAATAATTGTTCTTTCAGTTAAAACTCTTGTTGATCCCAATAAGATTCTGTTTAATATTGTGATTGGATTATCATTCGCTTCTTTTATTACAGTGGTCTTTTTGGCTTTGTATCTTAGAAAAGAAATAAAATACCTCACGGGAGAGCCCGGAAGTTTGTCGGCAAAAGAAAAAGACAAAGTTAAGAAATTTATTTTGGCCATATCAATAACTTCTTTATGCAGCATAATATCTTTGTACACTGATGTTTTCATACTGGGAAGATTTGTTTCCCCCGAGTTTATAGGAAATTATACTGCTTCGCTCAGCCTTATTGGAGCCGCTGTTCCATTGATAACTTTCTCAGTTGCAATTGCTCCAATACTGAACAGGTTGCCAAGGAAAAAATTGGAAATTTTCTTCAGAAAAATTTTGGCAGTTTCCCTGGTACTTTCATTGGTTGGTTTTGTCTTTGTCTTTGTCTTATCTGATTACATAATAAAAATAATCTTTGGTGAAGAATACGTATATGCATCCGGTATTCTCAGAATTCTTTGCTTCCTGTTCTTTTCAATGCCGTTAGTTCAGCTTTATGCCACTTATTTCATTGCCATTGGTAAGCCATTTGTAATAACTAGGTTGCTTGTGACATTTACTGCCATAAATATAATTTTGAATTTTGCCATTGTCTCTTATTTGGCCGGGTATAGCGAAATATCTGCAACGTATGGTGCTGCATTTGCTACAAGCATTAGTGGTGCAATTTATTTAATTTTATTGTTTATAACAACAAGATTCAACCATTCTTAACAGACCACAAATCCCCGAATTCAAATGGATCCTTTCTTTTTGTATCGTCATCCTTTGGATCAAATGGCCTGTCCATAAGGTGTAAAACAGTTGCTTCCTTATTTGATAAAGGCATATAACCATGCCAAATTCCTGGAGAAACTTTAACCAAAATAGGATTCTTGTCCCCCATATTTAGAATTTGGATGTCCTTTGTTCCATCGGTTTTTTCTTTCAAGGCAATATATTTCAGGTTGCCGTTAATGCAGGATGTATACTCAGTTTGTTTTTCATGTAGGTGCCATCCCTTGATCACACCAGGATATAAAACAGAGATTAGTGTTTGTCCATATTTCCCTTCATAGATTTTGTCATCAGACCTTATAGTTTCAAACAAATATCCTTGGTCGTTTGCAAATACGTTTAATTTTTTTACTTCAACAAGATTATTCACAAAGTTTATTTTTGAGGAATTGTTTTCAAGTATTCTTGCTTTTGGGTAATGCACGATGAACTTTCCACCCCTTTTTATGAAGTCCTGTTCCTTAGCCATTATTTCTTTTGCATGATTCCAAGCCCCCAATAAAACATAATCGACATTTTCGTCATCATGGAAAAATTCTGGAGAAACTATTGGTATGTGTTTTCCTGGACTGTATAATCCTTGCTTGAAAGGGGTGGAATCTGAAATATAGTCAAGTGTCTCTGTTCCAATATTGCAATAATTCAAGACAATTGTTCCTTTAGATGCCGCAGCATATCCAACAATTTTTTTACCTTGACCTTTAAGTTCTTTTAGCAATTTGACAAGTTCTGTTTTTGATTCTTCGACTCTTTTCGCAAAATCAAGATAAGATTGTGTTTTATCAACTCCTTTTTGTTTTTCTTCTTCCAAGTATTGAATTAATCTTTGGCTTTTTCCTCTTTTCCCCTTCTTCGCTACATATACCCTCATTGAACCTCCATGGGTTTCTTGTCTTTCGGCATCAAAAAGTTCTAATCCGTGCATTTCCATAAGGTTTCTCAAGGAGGTAAGTGAAAAATACCAAATGTGTTCATCGTAAATCTGGTCGTAAGAAGTTTTTTCCAGGATATCGACTATGTATGGGTCTTCAAAAATAAAGACCCCGCTATCTTCTAGAAGATAATTTACCCCATTCAGCAAGTCATGCAAATCTATTATGTTAAGGATGACATTTGCGGAAAATATTGCCTTGAATCTTCCTTTTTCATAGACAATTCTTTGGGCAAGATTTGTTGAAAAGAATTCCGTTATTGTTTCGATTCCTTGCATTTTGGCAATTTCCGCAACATTCTGTGAAGGTTCTATTCCCAAAACTTTATTCTTTTTGAATGCCTTAAGAAAAATTCCGTCATTGCTTCCTATTTCCAGAACTTTTGAATTGTGATCTAAAAATCTCTCTTCAATTTCTTTTGCAACTTCTGCGAAATGCTGTTCCATTGCCTTTGATGTTGAAGAGAAGAAAGCATAGTTTGTCTTTCCCTGTTCGTCAGGAACTATGTACTTGTCGTAAGGAACTATATTGATGAGTTGAACCATATGGCAGTACTCGCAGAATCCAACCTTCATTTCGTATTTGAATTCTGATTTTGATAATTCCTCTTGTTTAAGAAAGGCATTTGCTACCGGCATTTCCCCAAAAGAGATAAATTCAACTAGATTGTTCGTATTACATATCTTACACTTTGTCATCATCACCATTCTAGGGATTTACAGGCTTCGTTTAAATAAATTATGAAGCCAAATTTTCACTACTCATGAGATTCAAATATTGAATACCACAAATCTTTTTAAAAGATTTCAGAACTTTACAGCATGGCTTTTGATTTTAATCAGATAATTGGAAAGAATGTGTTGATAACTGGTGGAGCGGGATTTCTCGGCAGTAATCTTGCAAAGAGATTAGTATCTCTTGGTGCGAATGTTTCAGTTTTCCTAAAACCAAAGACAAACATAAAGAACTTGAATGAAATAAAAAGGGCAATAAAGATTTTTGAAGGCGAATTAACGAACGAAAAAGATTTGATTAGGGTCATAAAAGACAAAGATTATATTTTTCATTTTGCCTGGCAGACAGATTTAAAAAAATCCATGGCAAATCCAAAAGAGGATGTAAATTCTGATATAATTGGAATTTTAACATTGCTTGAAGCATGTAGAAAGGAAAATAAGAATGTTAAGATTGTTTTTTCAAGCACGTCCACGATTGTTGGTATTCCTTTAAAGATTCCAGTAGATGAGAAACACCCAGAACTTCCACTTTCTGTTTATGAGGCAAACAAGCTTCTCGCTGAAAAGTATCTTTATATCTATAATAAAATCTATGGAATGAATACGATCTCTTTAAGGTTATCAAACGTTTTTGGAGAATTTCAGAGCATTGAGAATCCAAATAGGGGTGTTTTGAATTTCATGATTGGCAAAGCCTTGCGTGGGGAAAAACTAACAGTTTGGGGTAAGGGAAATTTTATAAGAGACTATTGCTATGTGCAGAATTATGTTGATGCTTTCATTCTTGCTGCAATTTCAAGCAAAACTAATGGAAAAATGTATGTAATTGGTACTGGAATAGGGAGGACTTTTAACGAAGTTGTCTCAAAAATAAAAAAGGCAATGGAAGACCTGGCGCCAGAAAAACCAGTTATAATAGAACATGTTCCATTTCCCGAAGAAGACAATACAATAAACAAAAGAGATTTTGTTGCTGATTATTCAAAATTCAAAAAAGACGCAGGTTGGTTTCCAAGAGTCTCATTTGATGAAGGTTTGAAAAGAACAATACAGTTTTACATAAACTTAGTTTAAATCATCAAGATTTACATTTCCTGTTGGAACTTCATGTATTACATAACCCTTTTCTTTCAAGATTGCCTTTAGCTGTGTGTATCTTTCTATTCCATTAAGATGGTAAGCATTGCTTAAAAGATTTCCAAGGCAGCCATCGATTATTCTGAATCCATCATGGGTTGTCCTAGGAATTCTTCCATACACGTCTGGTTTTAAGTCTCTTCTTTTAAACTCTTTACCTAAAGATGCAAATAGTTCAGTTAGTTCTTCAAAACGGTATATTAATCTGTCTCCATCAACTTTCCTTGCCATCAATTCTTCTCCCGTAAGATTAGTTCTTGCAAACCCATTGAATTGGGGTGAAATTGATACTTCAAAACCTCTAGCAAAACCAGTATAGAAAATTTGTCCTATTTCTTTTGATCTTAATCCGAACTCTCTCATTAAACTCCATCTGGCAAACCCAGGCATATCCCACATTCCATCATTTAAGTCAATTTGATCTCTCTCCCCTGGCATAATTGAATCCACCCATATTTGGGCATTTTGATATGAAGGAATATCATAACGCCTTATCCCAACCTGAGTTGCTTCTCCTAATCTTCTTTCTAACACAAACATCTCATCTTTGGTCAAAAGCATAATCTCGCTACTTAAATCAGAAATTAATTGAGGTAAATCAGAAGTCCCCTCTTCTCTTGCCATTTTTACTGTTCCTAAAAGATATTTATATTCTGTTCCATGACAATGGACTGTCATTGAGTTTTCATCTGTTTCTACCATAAATGCAGAAGGGATAACCGAGTTCGGATCCTTTTGATTTTCTTTTTCCCATTTAGCATCTGCATATCTTCTCAACTCTTCATTAAGCTCTAATCTTCCATGATCTATTGCAGAAACCTGTCCTGACGTTAAGATATTTGGAAGTGTGTGTACATATATTTCCTTTCTTGGGAATGGCTTGTCCATGAAAGTTTTCCCTTTAATGATTATATAAAGTTTATGAAATAAGATTTCATTTCCACAAGTCTTAAAAATAACTTACTTTTCAGCAGATTATGGGTTTAAAATTTCTCATTACGGGGGGTTTGGGACACATAGGTTCTAAGCTTATACGAGACTATGCAAAAAGAGAGGATATAGAATTGATCAGAATTGTAGACAATTTCCTTGTTCAAAGATATTGTTCTTTGTTTGATTTACCTCAGACTAAGGTAAAGATAGAATTTATTGAAGCAGACGTAAGAGATATAGAAAAAATGCGAGAAGTTATGAAAGAAATTGATATTGTAATTCATCTAGCTTCTGTTACTGATGCGCCATCTACTATAAATGATCCTCAGTTGACTCAGAAAGTAATTTATGAAGGAACATGGAATGTGGTTAATGCAGCAATGCAAGCTAAAGTGAAGAGATTCCTGTATGCATCCACTACAAGCGTTTACGGAGAAGCAGAGGGAATAGTTGATGAAAACTCTGCCGAAGAAACCTATAAACCCGCAACACCGTATGCAGAATGGAAAAGAAAAACCGAGAAATTGTTACAAAAAATTTACCAAGATACAGGATTTCCAATAATAATTTTGAGAAAAGGAACAATATTTGGGGCAAGCATCGGAATGAGATTTCATACTGCAGTCAACAAATTCTGCTATTTGGCTGCAATGAACAAGCCATTGACTGTGTGGGATTCTGCTCTTAATAGTAAAAGACCATATTTGGGATTAAACGATTGTGTTAGGGCATATCAATTCCTAGAGACAAATGGACAACCTGGAGAAATATATAATATTATAACAAAAAACTTTGGAATGGGAGAAATAATTGATGCAGTAAAAGCAGCATCCAAAGATGTAAAGATCGAAATAACAAAATCTCCTTTATTAAATCAAAAACCATATCATGTAGGTGACGATAAGATTAGAAAATTGGGATTTGTTCCTCAAGATGACCTATATAGAGATATCAAAGAAACGGTGGATTTGTTTAAAGCAATAAACAATAGGGGTTAATTCTATGAATAATAATTATTTTTCTGGAAAAACTATCTTGATTACAGGGGGACTTGGATTCATCGGAAGCAATTTAGCAATTAAGTTAGCTAATTTAAATCCTAAAAAGATAATTATTGTTGATTCTTTAGTTGAAGGTCTTGGAGGAAACATACAAAATATTTCCACAATAGAAAATAGAAATCTTCTCGAGATTTACACAGGTATAGAAGGAAACATAAAAAATATACAGAAGATGAAATCCATTGTAAAAAGCGTGGATATAACCTTTAATCTTGCGGGTTCGACAAAGCATACAAAATTGGATAAAAAAGAACTTGACTTTGATACTGAGATAAATTTTATGTCGCAAGTTTACTTTCTTGAGGCATGCAGACAGGTTATGATTGAAAATCCAAAGAAGAAACTCAAAATTATTTTTGCTGGAACCCGGGACCAATATGGAAGAGTTCCTTTCAATGACTTGCCTGTAAAAGAGGATTACAGACCAGGAAACCTTACTGATTATCAATCCATAAGTAAGAACGCTGCAGAGTCTTACCATATGATTGTAGATAATATACTTAGGGAACAAGGAATAGATATCCAAATCAACAGTATAAGGATAACCAATGCATACGGTCCAAGACAATCCTCAAAATCAGGAGGGGTAGTTCCTGTCTTTATTGAAAAGGCTACAAATGGAGATATAATTGAGCTTTGGGGTGCTGGAGAGGCATTAAGAGATTTCAATTATGTAGACGATGTTGTTGATGCATTTTTATTAATATCTTCATTAGATATAAATGGCGAGATCTTCAATCTTGGATGCTGTGTGGGAAAAGATGGAATGGAGAATCCCCTCGGAAATAATCTTGTTAAGATAAAAAAATTAGCTGAGATAATCGTAGGCATTACGAAAAAAGGAGAAATAAAAATAATACCTTATCCAATAGAAAGAAAGGCTATAGAGCCGGGTCATTTTGCCGCAGACATTTCAAAGATTTCTAAACTTGGATGGAAACCAAAAATTGATTTGGAAGAAGGGTTAAAAAGAACTATAGATTATGAATTGTCTAAATCAGCTTGAGAACTTTCCTTTTCTCTTACTAAATTGCTGGCTTTGTTCAAGCTTTCGAACGTTCCTGCATCAGACCAGAACCCTTTTATGATGTTATATTTGCAGTTTCCTTTTTTGACATAATTGTCAATTGCATCAGTTATCTCCAATTCTCCTCTTCCAGAAGGTTTCAGTGCTTTTATTATATCAAAGACATTTGAGTCAAACATGTACAATCCAGTCATTGCCAAGTTTGTTTTCGGATTTTGCGGTTTTTCTTCGACGTAAGTTACCTTATCTCCTTCAATCACCGCAATTCCAAATCTTTTAGCCCCTTCCATGTCAACTTCTTTTAGGAAAATTCTAGCCCCGTCATTTTGTTTTATAAATTCATTTACATATTCAGTTATGTTGTCCTCAAAGATATTATCTCCAAGAATTACGACTAACTTATCATTGTCAACAAATCCTTCAGCCAACCCAAGTGCTTGTGCTATTCCACCTGCTTCATCCTGTACTTCATAGCTTAATTTTACTCCAAATTCTTTTCCAGATCCTAGCAAATTGACAAAATGTCCTGCATGTCCAGGTCCAGAAACTATCAATATGTCTTTTATTCCTGCATCCACAAGTGTTTTTAATGGATAGTAAATCATCGGCTTATTGTAAACAGGAAGCAAATGTTTGTTGGTAATTTTGGTGCAGGGGTAAAGTCTACTTCCAGTTCCTCCGGCAAGAATAACTCCCCTCATTTTTTTAATGGCCTCCACCAATCAGCATTATTTTTGTACCAATCAACAAGTTTTTTTATTTCTTCCTGAAGGTTTTTGTGCGAATATTCAAATCCAAGAGTTTTCAATTTATCTCCTTTGATAGAATACCTAAAATCATGTCCTTTTCTGTGGGGTATTTTTTCAATCATTTCATCCCCAAGTCCAAATTGGTTTAAAATGATTCTCGTGATATCAATATTTGGTAATTCATTCTCTCCGGGAATTGTGTAAACTTCTCCAACATTTCCGTTATTCGCAACAAACCATATTGCCTTACAGTTGTCTTCAACATGCAGCCAGTCTCTTACGTTTAATCCCGGATTCTCATCTGAAAACATTAAAGGAACCTTTTTGTCTTCAATGAGGTTTGTGATGAAAAGGGGCATAATTTTCTCTGGGAATTGGTAAGGTCCATAATTATTTGCACTCCTTGTTACAATCACTGGAAAGCCATATGTTTTATGAAATGCCAAAGCCATTAAATCAGCTGCGGCCTTTGTTGCGGAATAAGCGCTGGACGGATTTAATTTTGAATCTTCTGAAAAACTTCCTTCCTTTATGCTTCCATATACTTCGTCTGTCGATATGTGAATAAACTTCTTTATGTTGTTTTTTATCGCTAGCTTGAAAATATTACATGCTCCCAAGAAATTTGTTCTCTCAAAAGCATCTGAATCCACTATGCTGCGGTCAACATGCGATTCTGCAGCAAAATTAAAAATTATATCAGGATTATGTTTGGAAAAGATTTTATCCATTTCATTTTTATCGCAAATATCTGCTTTTACGAATGAGTAGTTTGGATTTGAAGACAATTTCATATGTTCTATATTCCTTCCAATTCCGGCATAAGTAAGGTTGTCTATATTGATTATCTGAATATCTTTAGGGACTTCGGAATCCGTAAGTAAATATTTTATAAAATTGCCCCCAATAAAACCGCTGCCTCCAGTCACCATAACTTTCATACATTATTACTTCAAGATTTCTTTAAAACACTTATGATACTTAATTCTATTGTCCAAAAGTACTACTTAGACATTACAAGTTTTACAATTCACAAATCTTTTTATAGGAATCTATGAAAAATCTATTATGGACGAAGGGAAGATAAGAAATAGCTTCAAGAGCATTAAAAGAGATATGGAAGAATTGAAAGATGGAATAAAGGAGATTGCAGACAAATTAAGCTATAAAGAAACCACTTATGATGATTCTGGAAAAATATTCACATCTAAAGTTACTGTCACGCCCGAAATGCGAGAGGCTGTAAATGAAGTTTTTGATTCTGGTATTTTCACTTCTGGAGAAAAAGTCAAGTTATTTGAGAGAAAATTTGCAGAATATTGTGGAATAAAGCATGCCATTGCAGTTAACAATGGAACTGTTGCTATAGAGTTAGTTTTGAGGAGTTTAGGAATAGGGAAGGGAGACGAAGTAATAGTTCCTTCGCATACAACTATGCCCACTGTTGAACCTGTTTTGCAAGTTGGGGCCAAACCAATATTTGTGGATATTTCAGAGGAAACTTTTATTATTGATCCAAAAGAGATAAGGAAGAAAATAACCAAAAAAACGAAAGCAATTATCGTAGTTCATCTTTATGGAAATGTTGCTGATTTAAATGAGTTGACAAAAATCTGTGAGGAAAATAAAATATTTTTGATTGAAGATTGTGCACAAGCTCAAGGCTCCAGATATAATGGAAAGCATGTTGGGACCTTTGGGATAGCCGGATGTTTTAGTTTCTATCCGACAAAAAACCTAACAGTTTGTGGTGAAGGGGGGATGGTAATAACAAATAATGATGAAATAGCAAAGAAAGTTAGAATGATATCCTCACATGGAGAGGAAGGAAGATATAATCATGTTATTTTGGGTGGAAATTACAGATTATCTGAGATTCATTCAGCTATAGGAATAAAGCAATTAGAATTATTGGAAGATTTTATAGACAGGAGAAGAGAAATAGCTCAGCTTTACAATGAATTATTAGGAAACATAAAAGGAATAATTCTCCCTAAAGAAAATACAAATTCGAAACACAGCTATCACTTGTACGTAATAAGAGTCAGTTCAAAAATCAGAAATAAAATAATTGAAAAATTGAGAGAAGGTAATATTTTCTTAGGAATACATTATCCGACTCCAGTACACCAACAACCAGTAATAAAAAAATACTCGTCGAATTCAGTGAAATCGAAATTAAAAATAACTGAGAAAATATCAAAAGAGATTATTTCTTTACCAATTTATCCAACTTTGGAAGACAAAGATGTGGAAATGATTGCTAGTAAAATAAAAGAACTTGTAATTAATTCTTAGATTTCTTATACGGATACAATTCTATTGGAGTCTTGTTTATCAAAGCGTGCCATATTGCAATCCAATAAGTCTTCATCAATTTTGGTTGTTTGTCTCTTATGTATTTCGCAGACCTTATAGCAAAAAAGACTGTTGATTGTAAGAATAATATCCACATAAAATAAAGGACGTTTTCGTTATACTTGTTGGACAATAACCAGTTTCTTATATCATAGTATGTAATTATTTCTTTTTTGTTTGGGGTCATATTCAGACTTGTAGAAACTTTATGCCATATTTTAGCTCTTGGAACATACATTATTTTGTAACCTCTTTTTGAGACTCTGTGACACCATCCAGTCATTTCATGCATAGTGAAAAATTCTCCGTTAAGCACCCCTTCTTTGCGCAAAACACTTGCCCTCATAAGCAGAACACAATCAA
>CAZIET010000006.1:0-7931 GCA_964538405.1 Candidatus Woesearchaeota archaeon | reverse complement strand
TGCCTGCCCAACATCAACCTCTCCTTGATGTCTTGATCTGAACCCCCTGAAATGATGATCACAACCAGCACTCCATATTATGTTATCAGCTGGCTGGGTATAGTAAATCTTAGGTCCAACGACAGCTAATTCAGTCTGCTTTTCCATCTCGTTAACTAGTATGTTTAGAAAATCTTTGTCTACATACATATCATTATCCATAATTAGTACGTAATCACTATTCCTTTTGAGTGCCTCCCTTATCCCAACATTCAACCCTTCATCTTCCCCAAGATTTCTTTTGTTTTCTATTAACGTTCCTATTTTTCCGTATTTTTTCTTGAATTCCTTTTCTATTCCGTCGGTTGAGCCATTATCAGAAACTATTATGTCAAAATTTTTGTATTTTATCTTTTTTAGTGATTCTATAAGTTCAAATGTATGTTTTTTTGCATTCCAATTTAGGAAAACAATTGAAACTTTTGGTTCTTTATTTATTGATTTTGCCATTTTTAATTTGCTGTTTTATTAATTTATAAGGATTTATCGTTTTCCAAAACTATATTTAAAATCCTTTGAACTGCTTCTTCAAGACTCTCTTTTGTTGTATCTATCTTTATTTCTGGATTTATTGGAGGCTCGTAGGGGACATCTAAACCTATAAAATTCTTTAATTCTCCAGATTCTGCCTTTTTGTAATGTCCTTTTACGTCCCTTTTTTTACATTCTTCATAAGAGCAATCAGTATAAATTTCAACAAAATTTTGTCCAAACTGTTTCCTTGCATTTTCTCTAGAAACTATAAAAGGAGAAATAATTGGTACGAGAATGAAATCTACTTTACCAAACTCTTGTTTAGATAATTCTGCAATAAGTCTGTTATTTTCTTTTATATCTTCAGGTGTAAAACCTAAATGTTTATGAAGTCTATTTCTAACATCATCTCCATCAAAAACTTGATAGCTTTTCCCAAGTTTGTCAAATTCTTTTTTTAATTCTCCAGCTATTGTGCTTTTTCCACTTCCAGAAAGTCCCGTAAACCATAAAATTTTAGTGTTTTTGTTTTCTTCAACAAAGACTTTTTCACCATTTTTCAGCTTGTCCAGGATCATTTTCGATATTTCTGGTCTCATAAACCATTCGGGAGGCTGAGCTCCAGCTTGAAAGATTTTTCTTGCTTCGGTACCTGAGATATCTAGCTTATGTTCTTCGGGGTGATCTATAAAATCCATTTCATGGAAGTGTTTATTTTCTAATTCAGAGTAAAATACCTTACCAAATAACACGGGCTCTATTTCAATTTCTTCTTTTGTAAACTTGGAGAATATTTCATGGGCGGCTAATGGAGGATAAAAATTTCCAACTCCTGTGTGGTCCCTTCCAACAATAAAGTGCGAACATCCGAAATTCTTTCTTACTAGTGCAGTAAATAATGCCTCCCTCGGCCCACAATATCTTGAGTAGGTTGCAAAAGTTCCAAAAAGCACATTTGATTTAGGATAAAAACTTTCAAGCATCATTTCATAAGATTTTATTATGACATGTGACTCAAAATCTCCCACTTTTTTCTTTCCTATAACGGGATGTATGAACAATCCATCACACAAACCTCTTCTAGTTCCTTCTTTTTGAATAAACTCATGAGATCTATGTATTACATTTCTGGTATGAAAACCTACAATCTTGTTCCATCCCCTTTCCGCAAAGATTTTTCTTGTTTGTTTTGGAGTTAACTCATGGACTTTGGTTTCGGAAGTCCTTCTTTTTAATAATATTATTTTTCCTCCTAAGAAATAATCTTCACTTTCCAAGAATTTCTTTACCCCGGGGTGGTTTTTGTCAAGGGTTCCATATATCTTTAGGGCAGATTCTTCTTTGTTTATAGTATAGATCTCTAATAGATGGAGAATTGCATGGATTTCTCCTTTGTATTTTAATGCGATAGATTCTCCTTCCTTCAAGTTAGTTCTAATATCTTGAGACACTGAGAAAGTGATTGGGAGGGGCCAAACCACCCCATTTGAAAGCTTCATCTTATCTACAACTGAATTGAAATCGTCTCTTCCTAAAAAACCATCAATAGGGCTGAAGGCTCCAATAGCAATTTGCTCCGCATCCATTAATGTCTCCTCATTAATCTCTATGCTCTTTTCTGGTAACGGATTTTTATAATGCGGCACAAATAGGTCTACAAGTTTTCCTCCATGTGGTTTAATAATTAAATCTGGGTGCTGCTCGGTTAGGGCATAATTTAAGTCTTCTATTTTGTCTACTAAATCTTCTTTATTGCTTTTATTGAGAAAATCTAACTGTTTAATTAAAAGAGATAATGTATTAACTGTTTCAACAGGATATCTTCCCACGGCAGTTTCTTTTGTCAAAGCTATCGCGGTTGCCCCATCTAAGAAGGTATTTATGATATCATTAACCTCGGCTTTGCTCGGTTTTAAAGCTAGTGCCATCTGCTCTAAGGTATTTGTTGCAACAATTGCTTCTTTCCCCATTTCTCTGACCTTTTTTAAGATAAGTTTCTGAATAAAAGGGATTTTTTCTAAAGGGACCTGGCTGCTTAAATCACCACGGTCGATTAATATTCCCTCAGAGACTTTTGCTATTTCCATAAAGTTTTCCAAACCTTTTCTGGATTCAATTTTTGAGTATGCAATTGCTTCTGGGTATAACTGTTTAAATCTTAAAACGTGATCTGGAGATTCCATAAATGATAATGTAAAATTTTTTATTCCGTAGCGCTTGCCAAGCTTTATCGCGATGTTATCTTTATTACTAAAAGCAGGAAGGCTGAATGTTGGACTATCAATTTGAACAGCTTTTCTCCCACCAATATTTCCACCTATTACTACCTTACATAAGATATACCCATCATCTTTAGTAGTTGTATCAAAAACCCTTAATAAAAGTGAATTAAAGTCTATTGAAATCAAATCTCCATCTTCTAACTTTTTCCCAACTCCTTCAGGCCTAAGAAATAAATTGTTTGCATCACAAGAAACCTCAGTGAAGAATAATTTTACAATATTCCCATCTTCCATTAAAATTTCCTGGGTGTTGCCAGATCTAACTTGGGACCCTTCTGTGTCTAGTATTATTGGTACACCATATCCAAGCAAATCTTTTATTCTTGGCTCAATATCCTCTTCATTAGTATGAGAGAGATTAATTCTAAAAAAATTAACTCCCCTATCTTTAAGTTTTTCTAGTATTTCTGGTTTGTTTGAACCCGGACCTATTGTACAGATAATCTTCAATTTTATGTCACCTATCATATGAAGAATTTCATGTTTTTACTTTTAAAGATTATGGAACTAAAATCTTACTCACTTTTCAAGGATAAATTTAAAAACAAATTCACTTGGTTTATTTTATGAAAAGCAATGATTTATGGATCTTTTTACATCCTCCTAGAACAGGAGGGAATACTATTATTGAAACAATTATCAAGAAATATCCAAAAGAAGAAATTTACTTACCATCCGTTACAAGATACCAAAAAAACCCAGAAACATTTAATCCAAATAAAGTCAGATTCATGTTAGGGCATGCCACTTACTATGGAATGCATAAACTTGTTCCAAATAAAAATCCGAAGTATTTTGTTGTTCTAAGAGACCCTGCTGAAAGATTAATATCTCATTATAACGCCAAGATGCAACACGAAAAAAATAAGATTTCATTTGATAAATGGTATAAGAATCAGATAAAGAATGAGATGGTACATGTTCTTGACTTGAAATATAAAGGAAGTCCATCTACTAGAATCCATACACCAAACATCTTTATGCCCATTATTAGGAAATTAAATTATAAAACTACATACTTTATCCAAACACTTCTTTTCAAGATTAGGGGGCTAAATAGGAAAAATGATGTCAAAAAGCTAGAAAATGCTAAGAAATTATTGGATGCTTGCTGGTTTGTAGCTATTACAGAAAAAAGTAATAAAGATTTCCCATTTTTACTTAAATCAATGGGTGTAAAAAATACAAAATATGTGGATGATGGAGTAAGTAAGAAAATTGTAAAAATTGACAATAAATTAAGACAGAGGATTTATGATGACAATCCATTGGATTATGAGTTATACAAATATGCTTTAAAAGTAAGGGAACTCAATATCATAAAGCTTAAAAATAATCCGAAATATAAAATTTTATGGGTTTAATACAGGCAGCACAATTTGGCGAAAGACTCCAGGGATTATTCAGCAGAGTAGCTGGCTCTAATTTTTATGAACAACATCCTTTTCAGTTTGAAGCAGCAGGAGAAAAAGGAGCTATAGACACATCTCAGCTTAGAGATATGTATTTAGAATTATTTCAAGATATTGCAGCTTCATCTTTAGGAAGAGAGTATACACATTCTGTTGTCCCATCTTTTGAAGGAACTGCAGTAGTCCATCCTACTGGAGTTAGGATAGAACGGGCTAAACATCATTATTTTTTTAATCAATGGGCTTTTTTATGTCAAGGGAGAGATGATTTTCCACTTATCCCTATAAAAGCCTATGATTCCAGAATATCAAAGGGCAGACATTTTTGGTCTAAAGGTGAAGGAGAAAATAAGACAAATTTGTTTTTGAGATTTACTTATGGAACAAAGAGTAATAAACAACTTTTGTTTGATTCTTTTGAGGAAGTAATAAGATCATCCGGATTGCAATATGAAAGGCAACACCCTGAAAGAAGATTAGAATCTATAGACTTTGATATTGAATTTGACCAAGCATACCCACAACCTTTGGCTGTGTAAAATTAATCAAATTTCTTAATGTATGTCTCGTCCTTGCTTATTAACTTGAAATCAGGCATTGTTGCAATGAACTTTCCGCCGTTTTCATAATATTCTTTTTCTTGCGTTACTATTTCATCAAGATAATTCCACGTAGTAACCCAAAGGTAATCTGGTTTTTCAGCCCTCATCTTTTCTGGTGGATGTATTGGTATGAATGTTCCTGCGGGCATCTTTCCAAACTTGGCTGCATTTCTGTCTGCAATCCCATCTATAAGCTCATTAGTTATTCCGAAGTACTGTAATGCGGCGTTTCCTCTTGTGGAAGCACCATAAATCCAGATTTTCTTTCCTTTGGCTTTTTCTTCCTTAAGGAAATTGACAATGTATTTCTTTAATCTGTTAACCCTCTCCGCAAATTCTACATAGGGTTTTATTGTATGAAGTTCCATTTTTTCTTCGTTTTCAATAACTTCCTTGATTCTTTTTTCCGCCCCTTCTGGAACTTTGACTTTGTCATTTCCTTTAAATCTGATATAAGTTCGCATGCTTCCCCCACTTATGTAATTAGTTTCAACATCAAAGACCTCCAAACCATATCTTTCAAGGAGTCTGTTCAATGAATTAAATGTGTAATACTTTATGTGTTCATGAACAACATTATCAAATGCATTCTGTTTAAGCAATGCAGGAGCATAAATTTGCTGCACCACCATGACTCCTCCTTTGTCCATAACTGAAACAACATCTTGCATGAATTTATTTGGATAAGGTATTTCATAAAAAGTTGCAATTACAGTTACAAGCTTTGCTTTTCTCTCCCCATAATGTCTTTTGAAGTCTTCGGCATTAAAGAAATCTTTTATCACTTTGAACCCCTTAGATTCTGCTTCATCCGCCATATTTTTTGATGGCTCAAATCCGATAATATCAAATTTCTTGTCGAAGAATTGTAGCATTGTTCCGTCATTACATCCAATATCTAAAACAAGATCTCCTTCTCTTAAATCGGCAATTTTGGTTGATTTTTCCGCAACGTCTTTCAAATCCTTTCCGATTGTAGAACTCATTCCTGCTTTGTACCAATAGTGTTCGTTCCACATTGCCTCATATGGTGCGATGTATCTTAATTGAAGTAATTTACATTCTTGACACAAAACTAATTCTAAAGGAACTTTTACTCCTTGTTCTTCTTCTCTTTCAACAAAATTTGATACATACTGGTCTCCTAAAAAGATAATTGGGACAAGATTCTTGAAACCACAAACCCCACATTCTTCTATTATTTTTCCTTTTGATCCCGCGAAATCAAAATCCCTTAGGAAATTTTCAGCAGTCTTCAATTCTTTTTTATCATTTACTGTAAGCCATATTCCGTCGTAATAGAATGAATAAATTTTTTTATCTTTGATCAACTTCCTGAAAGCATTTTCTTCAACCATGTTCTTTCCACCGTCCATGTAATCCTTTATTCTTCTGTTGAATACTGAAATCCCAGAATTAACCATAACATCAGGAACCTCCCAAGATTCGTGTATCTCAGTTATCCTGTTAAATTTGTCTTTTTCAATTATTCCAAGTTTCGATTTCATCTTTATAGTAACAACGGTTGCAAAAGCGTTATTTCTCAAATGCATGTTAGTCAATCCTTCAAGATGCAAATCAGTTAGCTGGTCGCCATATAATGCGTAGAAGTTCTCTTCATACTCATAAATCTTTGATTGTTCTATTGCTTGTTTGAATCCATCTTCTGTTCCGCCATTTTCATCATGGAAAGTATATGTTATTTTTACTCCTAATTTGGATCCATCTTTCAGATAATCCATTATTTTTTCTTTTTTGTAGGCAACCCCAATGATTATGTTCTTGACACCTTGATCTCTGAGCCAAACTACTATTCTTTCGATTATTGGAACCCCTTTGACAAGAGTCATTGGTTTTGGAGGATCGTCTGGATGCTCTGTTAATCTAGTTCCTTTTCCACCTGCAATTATTATAGCTGATCTAAACACCATTCATTGTTCGTAAAAAAATGTTTTAAAAAGATTTGTGAATTGCAAAACTTGTAACTTCGAAGGAACACTATTTTGTTTCCATAATTCTTTTAAAGAACCTTTTTATGATTTTTTAATGGCAGAAGAAAAAGTTGTTGTAGGGGATATTGATGGTACATTTATTGAGAAAGGAGATAGAGATAGTTCGCCACAAGAATTAAAAGAGGGAATAAGAGAGATGAGGAAAAGAGGAAATCTTTTGTCTTTAGCTTCTGGAAGGGATTATGTAGATCAACACGGAATTTGGAGAAGATTAACTGGAGAGGAAAAATTATTACCGATGGAAGCGATTCTTTATGAAGATGCTTGTATTAAACTTGGAGACGGAAGAACTTATACATTCGGTGGCTTAAACAAACAACAATTGGAACTTGTAGCTCAAATAGAGCACGATAGGCCAGAATTATTTGCAGGATTAGTTCCATTACCTGGAAGTAACTTTACTGTTAGAACGGCGCGAGTTACTCGAGAATTTGCTGATGGTATTGGAACAAATGTGGCTGTATTAGTTGATAGACACACAAAAATAGTGGCTTATGTAGATGAATTAAGGGCGGACCAAAGATATTCTGCATTGCTTTCAAATATACATGTAGGAAAATCTGCAGATGGAATAGATTTCTTGGATAAAGGTGCACACAAAGGAGTAGCTTTCGGAAAATATATTGAAGTATTAAATGAAATAGGAATTACTGGTGATAAAATTATTGTACTTGGCGATGCCGCTAATGATGAAGGAATGTTGAAAAAAGTTCTTGAAGCCGGAGGTATTGCAGGTTACGTTGGTATGGTTGGACAAACCGATTCAAATAAAGGAGATTTAGAAAGAACATTAAGGGAATTTGCTCAAAATGCTCCGGGAAGACTGATTATTCCAAAAGTAAGAGGACCAATAGGTGCAGCATACATAATACACGAATATGTCTTGGATTAAATTTTCTTTATAACAAGATCCATAAATTCTCTAATAAATGGGTGAAGCGTCTCTTTAATTTTTTCATATTCTTCTTTTTCAATTATTTTATATTCTTTATGTGTTTTATCAATAGAAATTTCTCCTTCTCCTTCTGCCATATATACTAATGAGAAATCGTCTACTCCCTTGTTTCCACCATAGGGATCAGTCTTCCAATAGAATCTTACAAGACCAAG
>CAZIET010000005.1:14231-28800 GCA_964538405.1 Candidatus Woesearchaeota archaeon | reverse complement strand
GTCTTCTTTTTCAGCATTCTCTCTTGAAACCAAAGAACTTACAGGAACTTGCTCTTCCAGAACTCTCCTTCTTGGTGTTCTTTCCAAGATTGGAGCTTTTGGCACTTTCAGCGTTTCACCCAATCGATCTATGTTTATCGTTTCTCCTACTAATATGACTTCTCTTTCCAAGGCAGGTTCTTCTTTTTTCTTTTTGATTTCTTCCTTTTTGACTATAACTTTCTTTTTGTTAAACTTCTTTTCCGCCACAGTTTTCTTGTCTTTTTTAGGAATAATCACTATTTTTTCTTTTTTCATACCTTAAAGAGGTTTGTCTAATATTAAAACGTTTCCTGAAGAATTAGGCGGCTGTTGGCATGCTGTAACTAGAACCATGCCATGAAACTGAGGAATCTGAAGAATCGTTTTCGCTGTAATTGTCATTTGCAGCATTGTAATTATTTGCTAAATTTGATGTATAAGTGCTTCTCTGTTGATTGTAGGAACCTGTAGGTTTTGTTGAGTTATATTTGACATCGGGTTGATAGGAATCTCCTTTCCTTTTTGAGTCATATTTTTTGTCCTTAGTATCCTCGCCTTTAACTTTTGCATGGTTTCCACTATTGTCATTTGCAGGCATTAAATGAACAGCCTTGCTTTCAAGTCTTGACATCTCAACACATCCCTTACACATGAAATTAACACATAATGTCAATTTTTAAACTTTATGATAGAAAATATTTTGAGACAATGGTCCCGTTCAACTATCTCGCGTTGATTCTACAGTAGATCCTTTTGTCTATCATTATGCTTTGCAGACAGCTATCCTTTATCTTGAAAGAATTTCTACAGAGTATCAGGTATAGCTTGGCATTCCGTGAGCCTGCTTGTAAATGTCAAATATGTTGAATGTTGTTTTTCTTGCATTGTCTGCAGCGACTCTTCTTATGTGGTTTTTTTCAATCCAGCTTTTAGGGACAAGTTTCTTTTCTTCCTTTCCTTTTTCCGGGGTTGCTTGAGGCTTGTCGTTATAAACTCCTATAAGGGCAAGGAATGGATTTGACTGGTCTGATGTTTTCGGTTTTTCTTCCTTTTCTTCTTCCTTTTTCTCCTCTTTTTCCTCCAAAAAGAACTTTATTTCATCCTGGAATTTTTCAAGGCTTTCGGTTGTCATTCCCTCGACAAGTTTCAATGCGTCTTCAATGTCTGATTTTTTCTTTTCCTTGTCCAGCATTTCCAGCTCGTCATTGTTAAGCGCATATGCCTGGAATGTTATTTCGGATTTTCCTCCAAACACATATTGTCCCTGCTGAGCAGCCCTTTGGGGAATTCCCCTGAACTTGAAATCAACAAGAACGCAGCTGTAGTAATCTCTTTTCAGCGGAACTTTTCCGAGATCAGCAGGATAGGCTTGGTCAAGTATCGCGCCTTTTGGATCAAACTTTTGTTTTCCCAATAATGTCAGCTCAAGGATTATTGTGTTGAATGTCTTCACAAGTGAAGGATTTCTTCCCCCTTCAGTCATTTCCAGTTGCTGTGCAGCCCTCAAATATGGCTTGGCCCATCTTGCATACAGCTGAAGGCTGTTCACCTGGCTCCTTAAGTACGTTTTTTCAAGCTCGTATCTTTTTCTCAACTCGCCTTCTGATTGCTTTACCCATATGTTGAATTCCTGTATTCTTGATTTTACTATTCTTATAACTCTTTCATTCAAATCCAGAACATTTCCATTTGGATCTTTCAAGGATTCGTCTTTTACAATGAGGAATGCGTCGATTAATGTCTGGTATCCTGCCTGTCCGAATGCCATAGCCTTTATTCCCGTGTTCCCTTTTGCAAAATCGACTTTGTCAAGCCATATTTGTTTCAATGAAAGCAAAGAGGCTTCGGCTTTTGCCTTTTCTGGGGATTTGATGTCATCGTAATTTTTCAGTCTTATTCTGAATTCCCTCAGATCATATATTATGTTCAATACACTTCTCATGACATTGTTGACGTCTCCCATTATCCTGCTTGCGTTCTGCTGCATTATCGTCGCCCTCTGTCCCAATTCTGCGAAATGCGCGCTTCCAGGTGTTGATACGAAATTGTCCACAAGCTTTTCAACTTCCAAATTGAAATCGCTTGTCATCATGTCAATTGTGAAAAAATAAATTGGCTCAAGGGTTTCGGAGGTTGAATCATAAATTAGCTTGTGCTCTGCTTGAGGGCTTCCCTTTATCCCTTCCTTGATGCTAAGGCATTTTGGCTTCTTTATTTTGTCTGCGGGAACCTTGTCCCATGTTTTGAATTCTTTCAGCAACTCTTTCTTGTGTTCAGAATCAACATACAAATCAGGATTGATTTTTCCGATAATCTGCTGGATTGTTGCCATGGTTAGAATAAGAAGCAACTATTTATAAAACTAATTTAAGGTTTAACTGAAAGAAATTGGATTTTTAATTAACTGCCCCCCTTCTTTCCACATATGCACCCCAGCTAGTCACGCGTTTTGTACCTGGTACTAAATCAGTCCTAATCTGGGTTATTTGAGCCGGTCTTTTTTCTGTATATTTACCTAAATAAGTCCCATCACCAGCCGTTACATCCCTAAATTCAACATTTAATATCTCTTGCATGCTTGTTACAGGTTCTCCATCCCCCACATAAGGGATCTTATCTCTTGTATCATCTGCCACATAGAAGATATTACTACCCTTTACTATTTTAAAATAAGCATAACCATCTGCTTGCACAATTCCTTGCCTAGGTATAATTGGAACTGTGGGTCCAACACTTCTTCTAATTTGTCCACTACTAACCCCATCATTGACTATATTTTGTGCACATGCGCTTAATCCTGTCACAGCTATTCCCATTCCTGCTACTAGCACTAAGTTCTTTATTCTCATATATTTACTACTCATAAGTACTATTTAAATTTTATGAATCTTAATAACATCCTATTTGGGTTCTCGTTGCTGAGCATATAGCGGAATTATCATAAACACAATAAGTGTCTCCATCTTCACATACATACGCTTCATCACAAACTATAGTAACACCTTCCTGAGTACAGTCGCCAGTTTCGGGGTCTTCTTGTTCACACACCGTATCGTAATAACAGTTAACTTCTTGCCATTCACAAACTTTTTCTTGTTCTTCTTGACCAGTGTCATAACCACAAGTTTCAATATTTTTATTCTGCCAACCGTGACTTCCTGTAGTACATGAATCTCCACATTCTGCCCCTACAGTATTTCGATTACAAGTCTTTGCTGTCGTAGTAGACCAGCTTTTGTATTGCGTCCATCCGCTTGGGCATGATGGAGAACTGAATTGGCAGAAATTGTCCACAACTGTTCCTCCGGCTGATGCACATTGAGCCACTGTATGCACGTTGTTGACTAAATATACATCACAGCTTTGTGTATTACAGCTTTGACTTTCAGAGCTTGAACCGCTGCATGTGGCACCTCCACCAGATGGAGAAGGATTTGTGCATGTCCTAGTTCTTGTCTGGGTTCCTCCGCCGCATGATTGGGAACAACTGCTCCATGAACTCCATGAACTCCAACCTCCGTTTACTGGACATGCTTGAGTGTTGCATGCCTGAGTTTCACTTTGCCTTGTTGTTTCACTATTGGTGCTAGTTCCGCTGCATGAACTTCCTCCGCAAAATGGAGAAGGATTTGTGCATGTTCTTGTCTGTGTTCTTGTCCCATCCCTTGTCCTTTCTTGTGTGCCGCTACCGCATGTTTTTGTGCATGTGCTCCAAGAACCCCAAGCGCCGTATGACCATGAACTCCATCCGCTCCAGGAAGTCCATCCTCCATCAGTTCTTGAAATATCTCCGCTGTTTATTGCATCCTGCAGGCTTTTTGTTCCGCTTGCACTAACTTCAATTTCTGTCGCAGGATGTCCGGTAGCTACGCTGCTTGAATATGTTGTTTTGGGATTGCTTGTTCCGCACAGGCCGCCGTCTATAAATGCCTGCCTCAATGTTTTTTCATTTCCGTTTATTGAAACCCAAACCTGATCAAAATTGTGTCCTGGGTTAGATGTGGAAGAAACAGTTCCAACGGTAAAGCTGCCCCCTTTTAGGATTCCATCATCAATTGCCTTTTGCAAAGTTCCTTGAAATCCGTTGACATAAACATAAACAGTATCTTCATTGTGCCATCCAAGAGTTTTGCTTGTTGCAGCATAAACTCCGCCAAGAATTAGAACAGATATCAGGCTGAGAAGTACAAGATGGTAATTAGTCTTTTTGCCCTCTTTTTTCATGTTTTATTTAGGAATTTCAATCTTTTAAATATTATTGAATTTGACTATTATAGAAAATCACGAGAAATCTTAAATATGTTTAATTGTTTGAAGATTTATGGGAATGTTTGATTTCAAGAAAAAGGAAAAAGTTCTGGACTTGACAGAAGATTCAAAAAAAGACACGATTCCATCAAAGACACAGGAATTATTGGAGAATCTGAATACTGAAGAAAAGAAAAAGAAACTTGCAAAAAGAATTTCTGATATGGCGGACAAAATTGATGATTTGTCAAGTCAGATTTATCATCTTCAGCAAAGGATTGAGGTGTTAGAAAAGAAGACACAAATTACCAGACTTGAATAAATTTATTAACATATTTCTTGTTTTGAAGATATGAGCGCTACACTAGATTTTATAGCAGATGTATTCAAAGAAAATAAGAAAGACATAATTATAATAATCGCAATTTCGGTAATTGGTTCGCTTCTTGCGGTTTTGGTTCCATACATTTATGGTAGGCTTTTTGATCTGGCAATAGTCCCAAATTCACCACTAAATTTAGTGCTTCTGTTGATTTTTTTGTGGTTTTCTGTAAGCATGATTTCAAATTTTATTTCAAACAGGGTTGCTTCAAGGGGTGATTTGCTTGGAGTAAAGATTCCCTTAAATTCCGAATATAATGCTTATTCTCACTTCTTTCATTTGCCGATTTCATTTCACAAGAAGGCCGTAAGAGGAGATGTGTTGCAAAGGATTTCTAGGGCATCATGGACATTGCAGGGAACAATAGAATTATTTTCATCGGTTTTGCCCCAATTTTTGATACTTTTGTTTTCGGTTATTGCTATGATTTGGCTTCAGTGGCAGCTTGCGTCAGTAGTAATCTTCTCTTTTATTATATACACTTTAGTTACCGTCATAAAAATGAGGCAATTAGTAAGACTTCACGAAAAAGAAGATAGAATATATTCAACACAGTATGGGAAAGTTTATGACAAACTTTACAACGTTTTTCTTGTAAAAAATTTTGCTATGGAA
This sequence comes from Candidatus Woesearchaeota archaeon, assembly GCA_964538405.1. Taxonomy (GTDB): domain Archaea; phylum Nanobdellota; class Nanobdellia; order Pacearchaeales; family GW2011-AR1; genus JAGVWT01. The sequence goes on along the minus strand of CAZIET010000005.1, from coordinate 23,534 downwards.
GAAACTGAAAGAAAAAATGTAAAGAGGGATTTGGTGGACAGGCTCACAAATGTGTCTGGAAATGTAATAAGAAAGGTAAATGAACTTTCATTGATCCAAGATATGATTTACACAACAAGTTTTGTTTCTGTTTTAGGCCTGGCCATTCTTTTCCTAAGAGCAGAGTTACTTTCTCCGGGAGAATTTGTTATGTTTTTTGGTTACACCACTCTCGCATTTGCTCCATTTAGGCATATAGCCGCGATTTACAGAAATATGAGAAGGGCAAGCGTTTCAATAAAACGTCTCGAAAAGCTGAAAAGAATAGTACCAGAAAAAATGAATCATGGAAACTTGACTTTGAAGGATCCAAAAGGAGAAGTTGAGTTTGGGGAAATTTCATTTGGATATTCCAAGGACAAAAAGATTCTTAAAAATATAAATCTGAAAATTAAGCAAGGGGAAACGATAGCGTTGGTTGGAAAAAGCGGCGTTGGTAAAACCACATTATCAGAACTTATCATGGGTTATTATAAACCAGAGAAAGGAAAGATAAGATTTGATGGTGTGGATATTTCAAGGCTAAAACTTGAGTGGCTCCGAGATCAGATTGCAATCGTTCCTCAGGACTTGAATCTATTTAATGATACAATCTTAAATAATTTAAAGTATGCAAATCCCAAAGCAACAAAGAAAGATGTTGTTCAGGCAACAAGAGCAGCCTTTATTCACGGTTTTATAATTGGTCTTCCAAAAGGCTACAATACAATGGTTGGAGAAAAGGGATTAAGGTTGTCAATGGGTCAAAAACAAAGGCTTGCTATAGCAATGGCATTCTTGAAAAATCCAAAAATACTTATTTTGGATGAACCAACCTCAGCACTTGATGCCGAATCTGAAAAAATGGTGCAGGAAGGGATTGAAAAACTGATAAAGGGAAGAACCACAATAATCATCGCACACAGATTTTCTACGGTTAGGAAAGCCAGCAAGATAATTGTGCTAAACAAGGGAGAAATAGCCGAAATGGGAAATCACAGGGAATTAATGGCAAAGAAAGGAATTTATCAAACCTTGTATGCATTACAAAAGGGAATTGATTAAATTTATTAATCTCTTTTCAGTTTTTGTTTTATGAAAAACCTTGAAACAGTCGTGCGCGCTTATGCTCTTAAAAATGCCATAGCTCATGGCGGAAAGGCGCAGGTTGGTGCAGTAATTTCTCCCCTATTTCTTGAAGGTTTAAAGAAAGAAGATATGAAAACTTACGGAAAGAAAATCTCGGAAATTGTCTCAAAAGTAAATTCAATGTCTCTTGAAGAACAGAAAAGAGAATTCGAAAAAGTAAAGGATCTTGTCTCAGAAAGAAAAGTAAGGGAAGGACTGGAAGAATTACCTAACGTTCCAAAAACAGGGGTTGTAATGAGGTTTGGACCGGCTCCATCGGGACCCATGCATATCGGCCATGCACTCACTGGAACTTTGTCTTTTTTATATTTTAAAAAATATGGAGGTAAGTTTTATTCAAGAATAGAAGACACAAACCCAGAAGTAATCGAGAAACAATTTTATGACATGATAAAAGAAGATGTAAAATGGTTATTCAATAATGAATCTACTATAATGATTCAATCAGAAAGAATGAAATTATATTACACTTATGCTGAGAAATTCATAAAGAAATCTTCCGCATATGTTTGCACTTGTTCATCTGAATCTTTCAAGGAACTTGCTGAAAAAATGGAAGCATGTCCATGCAGAGATTCAAGCGTTAAGGAAAATACTCAAAGATGGAAAAAGATGTTGGACAAAAAAGGATTCAAACAAGGTGAAGCAGTTTTGAGATTCAAGTCAGACATAAAAGATCCAAACCCTGCAATGAGAGACTTTCCATTGGCAAGAATAAATCTTGCACCACATCCATTACAGAAAAAAAAATACAAAGTTTGGCCCTTGATGAATCTTGCAGTAACTGCAGATGATATAGAAACAAAAGTTACTCATGCAATTCGTGGAAAAGACCATAGGGATAACGCCAAAAAACAAGAGTTAATGTACTCCGTCCTTGGGGAAAAGCCACCATGGACATTTTTTCTAGGGAAAATCAAATTCAAAGACATAGCTCTTTCAAAAAGAAAATTAAAACAAGCAGTAGCAGACGGAGAATATTCTGGATGGGATGATCCAAATATACCAACATTGATCTCCTTAAGAAAACGGGGATACAAACCACAAGCTTTCTGGAAATTATTGGAGCAGATTGGATTGTCTGAAAATGACAAGGTAATGAGTCAAAAGGATTTCTTCGAGCTACTGGACCATTTCAATAAAGATACTACATAAGAATAACATTTTTAAACATAAATTGAGTATTTTAAAGATGAAAAGTATTCGTTCTTCTATTGAAGACAAAAAGGGGCTGTCTGATATTGTCATAACTCTTCTTATGGTTGGGTTGGTTCTTGTCGCTGCAGGATTGATATGGTTTGTTGTAAGGGGAATAATTCAAGGAAACACTGAAAATATTAATTTGGGGGCAAAATGCCTTGACGTCGATATTAAAAGTACAGCTTTGTCATGTTCGGGATCTGGTAATGCCACATGTGATGTTACTGTAAGGAGAAATGCTGGCGGTGAAGATATTGCCGGAGTTAAAATAATTTTCACAAATGCTTCTAACACCGGAAACTTTGTATATGACCTGCCGGGAAATATTGCTCCTTTAGCGACGAAGAGTGCGTCTGCGGTTGCTACAGGAATAAACAATGCTAACAAGGCAGAAGTTGTTGCTTACTTCAATGATTCTTCTGGAAACGAGCAGCTTTGCCAGTCCGGATAGTTATAAGAAAATTTAAAAACTCAGTTTCTTCTTTTATTTTATGAATTCCACAAATAAAACTTGGAGTTTGGTTCATCACTCGAAGTGATTTTTCTAGTTGTAACGCTGAATTCTACAAGAACTTTTTTATAGTTAGTTTAATTAAATTGGACATTATGGCGGTTGTAATTCAATGGCAGAATACGCGGTTGTGGTCCGTGAAACGAGAGTTCGATTCTCTCCTTCCGCCCTTCAAAGAGGTGTGAGATGAAAATAATATTTTTGTGCAAGTACAATGCTTTCCGTAGCCGTGTTGCTGAATATTATTTTAAAAAGATAAATAGGAATCGAAATATTCAAGTGATCAGCCGAGGTCTTATTATGGGCGGAGCTCCTGACCGCGTACAGTTGGATATAGTTGAAAAAGTATTGAATATAAATATAGGAAACAGAAAATCCAAGCCAATAAAATTGAAGGAAATGATTGAATCAGACATGATCATAGTTGTTGCGAATGACATACCAAAAGTAATGTTCAATTACGAGCCAATCAATTTGGATAAAAAACTAGTTTTCTGGAACATAAAGGACGAACAATTGCAAAACAAAGAAAATATTAAGTGTATTGTTTTATCAATCAAGGAAAAAGTCAATCAACTAAACAAAAAACTGGAGAAAAAATGACGGAAGCAGTAAAAGGATTCAGGGATTACACAGGAATAGAAGCATTGAGAAGAAACAAAGTGAGAAAAATCGTAGAGGAAACTTTCAAATTATACGGCTTTGAACCAGCAGAAACTCCAGTAATTGAATCGGAAGATTTTGTTCTTGGAGAAAACCAGGGAGATGAAGCAGTTAGTGATACTTACAAACTGAAGGACAAAGGAGACAGAAGGCTTGCGTTGAGATATGAATTCACCTTCCAATTGAAAAGAATAGCGCAAGGAAAAAAATTACCGTATAGAAGATATCAGATAGGAGAAGTCTTCAGGGACGAGCCGGTTTCTGAGAATAGATTAAGGCAGTTTACCCAGTGTGATTATGACATAATTGGATCAACAATAAAAGATGATGCTGAAATTATCGCTCTCGCAGCAGACATTCTAAAAAAGTTAAGAATCAAACCAGTAATTTATGTTAACAACAGGAAATTGATGAATGAAATTCTTGCGAAAGCGGGAGTTAGGGAGTCGGACAGGAAACAAGTCATAAGGGAAATAGACAAATTGGATAAATTAAGCGAAAGGGAAGTAGAGCAGAACTTGAAAAATTATAAGGCGGAGTCAGTAATCAAAATCCTAAAACAGCCAGAAAAATCTTTTGAATCATATCCTTCTTACAAGGAAATCAAAGAGCTGAAAGAATACTGCGAGAATTTTGGAGTAAAAGTGGAATTTCTTCCTTACTTGGCTAGGGGATTGAGCTATTATACTGGAACAGTATTTGAAATAAAAGGTGAAAAAATGAAGCAAACAATTTTTGGAGGGGGAAGTTATATGATAAATGGCATCCAGGCAGTTGGTTTTAGTACCAGTCTGGAAAGGCTTACTTCATTGGCAAAATTGGAAGACTTTGAAATACCTGAATTTTTGGTTATTTCACTGGATAAAGACAAGGAGGCAATTGCCCTTGCGCAGAAAATAAGAAGCAAAGGGAAAAGTTGCATAATCTATTATGGTAAGCCTTCAAAGGCATTGGAGTACGCAAATTCCTATTTTATTCAGAAAGTTGTTTTTGTTGGTGCAAAGGAAGCAAAGGCAAAGAAATTCAAAGTCAAGGATATGAACACTGGAAAGGAAATTGTTCTGAAGATATAGGCTTTTAGTTCCATAATTCTTTTAAAGGATATTTTTATTGTTTTTGGATGTCAGAACAATTTTATAATACTGTTAACTATAAAGGTAGAGATATGAAATATGCTTGTTTGGATTTTGAGCCTAATTTGGATGAAAGTATAACAAAGTGGGTGATGTGGAACATTGCAGACATGTATTCTTGCGGTAATGAAAGAAGAACATTAAGTAAAAAGAACTTCAAAGCGAGAATTAGAAATGTAGGAAGCCATTCAATTGGAATGTTAAGAGGGGAAGTTTTTAATGCTACAGTAGAAACTGATGATGGGGAATCTAGACTTGCTATTATTTTAACAGATTTCATCGATAAAAGAAGTTTAAATTAATTAATGAAATTCTCAATCATTTTCTTGTTTCTGACTTCAGGATGGAATACTGTTGCGTAAAAATTGTCTTTATAGTAAACTTCAGGCAAGACTTCTAGCCCGTGAAGATGATAAACTTGTATTTTTCCCTTTATACCTAAGAATTCTTTGTCAAGATTTATTTCCCTCAATCCTATTTCCTTTTTCTTTTTTAATTTGTATCCAAGAGCCAAACCAATTATATGAGATCCTCCACAAATACCTAAGATTGGTTTTTTAAAATCTTTAATCCAAGAAAACTTTTTCGTGTTTTCCAAAAATTCATTATCTCTCAAAGAAGTCCCGCAAATTATAGCTTTTTCTGCTTTTTCCAAGTCTTTTTTATTTAATTCTTTATAATGTTTTGTAAAAAACTTCTTACTATTTTCTCTTAAAACATCCTCAATTGGTTTTACGAATTCCAGTTCATGCAGTTTTTCCTTACAAATATTAATTACTAATATCATAATTTTTTCTCCATGACATATTTGTTTCTTTTCTTTCCCAAAATTTCATAATCAAGTCTCTTGTAGAAATTTACGGCAGGATTTTGAACTAAAACTTCTAAAAATATTCTGTGGATGTATAATCTGATTTTATTCTCGACAAATTCCATTAATTCTCTCCCTAATCCACTTCCCTGAAATGATGAATTCACTAGAAGAAAACATATTTCGGCAGCATCTTTATTTTTATGTATTTCAACTCCAATTACTCCGACTAACTTTCCATCTGAAAAGAATCCAAAAACTTCCCCTTTATGGAAGACTTCTATTACAAACTCACTTATCCCCTCTTCAGTATATTCTCTACCAAGACTATCCCAAATGGGAAAAATTGCATCTCTATGAATTTCAACTATTTCATCTATATATCTTTCATCTAATTTTTGTATCATTTTATCATTTTCTTTATTTCTTTCAGTTTTTCTTCCCTATTATCCGCAGTTATTTCGACGATTTTTACATCTTTTCTTTCTTTTATGGATTTGATTAGGTCATTAGAATAAACTTTGCTTAATGTTGCCAGAAATGTATTTTCTGAATTGAGATATTTCATGATAAGCTCCTCAAACTGTTTAGAAAATAACTCCATTTCACCTATCTCATCTATGTAAAGGGTTTCATTTTTACTAAAATTGAAGAATTCGGGCAATATCTCCTCAAAACCATTTAAATCAACATAATATTTTGAAACTTTATGCGGGGTTTTAAAATGAATGCTTGCTAAAATTTTATCTTTTCCGTTATTTGTTACTATCTTGAATCCTTCTCTTAACCCATTGTTTCTTATTTCTCTTGTTATAAAACCTTTTTTATTTTTTATATCAGAGATAACTTTTTCTAAGACTGTTGATTTCCCGCTTCCTGGAAGTCCCGTTATAATTATTTTTATCATTCTACTTCAATCTCCCTTCTCCATGAGTTTTCTCCTGTTGAAAAGTCTTCAAATCCAATAACCTTAAGACGTTTTTTGAATAAAGGACAATTTAACACAAAACTTTCTGCTTCACCACCCTCGAAAGCAGGGTTTATTTTGTATTTTTCATTCAATTTTCTTATTTCATCAATGAATTTCTTGTCAATTTTTCTCCCAAGCCAGCTTTTGTCTAAAGGATAGGCAAAAACCCCCGTAATCATTATTTCAAACTTGTTTTTTATTAAATTATTCAGCAATTCAAACTGATCTTTCTGCCATAATGGATTAAAGCATTCCAAATCCAATTCATCACATATTTTCTGCACTCTTGAAGCCTGATAAATGGATTCAACTGCCCCAGTTACTATGCCTTCAATATGAAATTCTTTCTTTGCTTTCTCAATGGCTTCCTTCAAATCTTTTAGTTCAGTTTCCTTTTCTCCTTTTGTTTTTTGAATAATTAAGGGAATTCCCATTGCTTTACTCTGAATTGGGGTTTTTAAAATAGATGGTGTGTGAAACATAAAACTTTCCCTGTTTTCCGATACAATTGAGATTAAGCAAACAACTTCATATCCATATTTTTTGGTCAAATAGGCTGCAAAAGTTGAATCCTTTCCTCCTGAAAATAAAATTCCTAGTTTCATATAATAGTCCGTTCGATAAAGATTTAAATATTTTCAGTTTTTATTCTTTCTATGTGGAGAAAAAGACTCGGCGAATTCAAGGAAGCGAGAAAGAAATACAAATATCTTCCAGAATTTGTCTATGGTGGAACTGATGGTGCTGTGACAACTTTTGCTGTAGTTGCAGGAGTTGCAGGAGCTGCCCTTAGTCCGACGATTGTTCTTATTCTTGGTTTTGCAAATCTTATTGGAGATGGAATCTCTATGGCTGCTTCCGATTATCTTTCAGCAAAATCAAGAAATGAGTTAAAAGAAAATGCAAAAGGATTGAGATTAAGCCCTACAAAAGCAGCTTTATCCACATTTATTGCATTTTTCATTGTAGGATTGATTCCTTTGTTGTCATATTTAGCAGGAGCAATTACAAAATCACCAAATATTCTTCAAAATCAGTTTTACTACTCTATTGCTCTTACCATATTTGCTTTGGCGATTGTTGGATTCATGAAAGGAGAGGTTTTGAATAGAAATAAATGGAGTTCATCATTACAAACAGTTATTATTGGTGGAATTGCTGCTGCGGCCGCTTTCTTCATAAGCAGGTTTATCAGCAGTTTGATTTAATTAATTGGAATTCTATAAGAAATCGTTGGATCCTCTCCAAATTCTTCCCTGTATAAACTGGCAAATTCTCTTGCTTTCCACCAATTTTTGTTTAAAAGTAAAGGCCACCTGTTTCTGTATATAACAACACTAGCCCCTTCAGGTCTCCAATCTCTTTTTAGGAAAAAACCAATTGCATTTTTTCCTCTACCATCTTTTTGTTTCTGAGCTATAATTCCTAAATAACCAATTTGTTTATAGGGCACATTTTCATCAGGAGATTTATAATCTAGATCAAAGTTCGCTGCAACATCTTTTCCAAAAGCTTTACCAATTAATCCATTAATTTTTTCTGCCCTACTCATGAAAAATCAACAAAAAACTTGTTTTTAAGAATTGTTATTCTATATACTCTACTTTTTCAAACTAATAAAAATATCTCCGAAATGTTCGTTTTGTTCAATCCAGATTCTTTTCTGATTGTCAAGATGAAGCATGGACATGAATGAAACTATTTTCTCTTCCTTTGTTTCTCCAGAAATCTCGGCAAACTTAATATTTATCTGGTCTTTTATTCTTTGGACAATCTTATCATAAAGTTCTTTTATCTTTTCATGAATGAGATAATTTCTCTTGGGCAAGGATATTTCTGCCTCTCTTAGGGCATTTCCCTTCAATACCTCTTTCTTTATCCTTCTGTTTTCGGTTATTATTGCCTTGTTCAATGATTCAACAAGTTCCCTTAATGTCACTTTTCTGAATCTTGGAATGGGACTCTTAGGAATCAATTCAGGAATTTCATCTTCCAAATAAATTCTTTCCATTGGCTTGTATTTGTCTTCCTTTTTCCCAAAAAGAATCTCATCAATGCTCTTTATGTATCTGTTTAGCAATATTTCTGACTTGATTCTTAACAATAATGCGGCTGCCAACAACACTTTGCTTGAAACAAAGTAATTTTCCTCTTCAAACTTCTGTATTTTCTCCAAATATCTGTTTGCCAAAATTGAAATGTCAATATCCCAAGGATCCAATTGCTCTGTATTGATCAAATCATATATTATTTCCTGCCATCCAATCTCTCTGCTGAACAGCAAATCATGTATTTGTTCTTGTTTTGGGTGCATTTTTACAGGGTTTCCTGCTGAAGAATCAATAAGCATATCTCCAAAAAGGCTTGATAATGCATCTTCCTCTTCTTTTTCCATGTATATTTTACTAAGTTTAGATATATAAATATAATGTAGTACCTAATAAAATATTGTAGTGCCTATTGAATCTGTACCCACTTTGAGTTAAGAACTGCTCGTCATTCTGTAAGAGTAACAAAACCGAAACATTTAAATATGAATTCTACCTCTGTTTTCTATCACCTCTTTTTCCCCAGGAGAGAGCTCTAGGTTATCTATTTTGACGGCTTGGAAACTCTCCTGCGGGTTTAAATTCACAAACAATAATCGGGAGAATCCAAAATGAATATAGAAAAAAATGGACGCGGAGATGAATTAGATGCCACTAGCGTATTGTCAAGTTCACTTCAGAACGATCCTAGCGTGTTGGTAAAAGAAGCAGTTCATAGTGCTTATCCTGAAGATGTTAAAGCTGGTTTTATGTATTATACCCATATGTCATACGGAGGATATAATAGTGAATTTAGTGAA
>CAZIET010000005.1:12199-14221 GCA_964538405.1 Candidatus Woesearchaeota archaeon | reverse complement strand
GTGAAACTGTAAAAGGATTAAAAGAGCAGGGTTTCGATGTAAGAGTTAAAAGAGAGGACGCTTTCCGTTACGATGCTGTTGAAAAAAGAGCAGTTAGAGTTCATGATCCAGAATCGAGGATACTATTGATAAGAAAGAAATCTCTTGAAGGAAAATCAGAATAGGCAAGTATATAAACTCGAGATACATTAGTATTATATTAAGTTTAGTTAATAAAAGTCGTGGAGTACAGTTAGTTCTTTTTAGGATTTAGCTCCCACGCATTATATTCTTTTAATCATAACAAAAGTTAAAAACTGTTTTTTTGTATTTTGTCTATGCCTACTTGGAAATATGCTACTGTCTTGCTAGATAATCAAACTCTTCCACAATTTAGATCTAGTCAGCAGAGAACATTCAGCGGCCCTATACCTGGAGAGGTTTTATCGGTTGCAGAAAAAAGAAGAAGAGATGCTTATGGTGTGCTTTATGATGATGGTTTTACTTTCAGAAGAAATGTTCATATAAATCAGGCACGCGCAATACAAAGAAGATTAGAAGAAATGGGTTTAATCGCTTTTGCCGGAGTAAGAGCTTTCTTAGGAAGAAGAGGCAAAGAAGATTCTGATTATTGTACTATTTTAGCAAGAAGAGATTACTAATTATTTCTTTTCCTTGATTTTAAACTCACTTAGGTGGCATCTTCCGCAATAATCCCTGTCCTTTGCATTCATTAAGAACACGCCTGGACCACATCGGGGGCAGAATCTTTCTTTTGTTAAAGTAGTTCCAGAAACTTTGTACTTTGAATATTTCTTGCTTGTTGGCTTGTTCTTGTGTGGTTTCTTTCCTTCTTTTCCTTTGTCTTTTGCCATTTTAATTTATCATATCTCTCTCAATCTCTTGGATTCTTTGAGCAAGATCAAATCTTGAAATTGGAAGTGTAGCATCAATTCTTGCTAGTTGTTCTGTAGCATATAGCCTTCTTTCTTTACCGCTATCCAATATATATCTTTCGTGTGCTTCTCTTATTTGGGCCAAGTCAAATCTTGATAATTTATATTTCATTTACTTCTTGACCTCTTGTTTTACTTCGTGTCCGCTTGATTTGTCATCTTTTTTCTTTTTGATCTCAACTATTTTCTTTTCTTCTTCGGATTTGTACACAAAAGCGCTTACAGAAAATTCTTTTGTTCCGTATTTTGCTGAAATCTTCTTTATTTTGATGTGTTTTGGATCAGAAGAATATTTTTCGGATATTGTTTTCTTTATTTCCACTTGATTGGGATGGGTTTCTTTCTTTATTTTTATTATGATTTCCTTTCTTCCAAAAAATGGATTGTCTTTTTCGTGAATTACTTCAGTCATCTTGTCTTCACCGCAAAATTCCCTTTGTTTTTAAAATTTAGTTTGTTTGCAATCTCTGATTTTTCAGGATTCAGAACAATTATCCTTCCCTTGAAGCTTTCAGTCCATTCAGTGGAGCCGCAGTTGGGACATTTCTCTCCTTCAAATATTCTGTTGCAGTTTCTGCATGCTTTTTGTTTCATCTTATAAACACCTTCCTTCCACCTTCTTCTAATCTATTTAATTGTTTTGTAATTATATTTCTAGGAGAGTTAATATCCAATCCTAATATTGCTAATTCTGATCGTGCTTCTTCCACAACAACTGGATCTTCTGGAGTTCTTAAGTGCTGTTCATAAGCCCCCTTTATTCTACTTGCTTGGTCGTATCCACTAAATGGTCTAAGACAAACAGTGCTTCTTAGGTAATCTAGTCGGGTCATTTTTCCTTCCTTCCTTTTGATTTTTGTTTATCTGCAGATTCAGCTCTTTTTGCTTCTTTACTTTTTTTCATTTTGTCTTCCTTCAGCCATTCAATCTTTCCCAATCCCGGCTGTCTCATTGTCAATCCTATTTTTGGCGAGTCTCCTTTGTGTGAAATTGCAACAACCCTTGCCATGCAAACATCTCCTTGTTTCAGTGTTCTTTTGCTTGCCTTTCCCAAAAGTGATCCTGTCTTGCTGAAGCTTACAAAATC
>CAZIET010000005.1:0-12189 GCA_964538405.1 Candidatus Woesearchaeota archaeon | reverse complement strand
TGAATCATCCCTTTCATTACACCCATGTCTATGAATGCTCCGAAGTTTGTTATTTCAGCAATTGTTCCATAAACCAATTCGTGCAATTCCGGTTTCCATGAAACTACTTTGAATTTTGATTTGTAATAGGCTGCCCCATCTCCAGGAATTATTATTCCCTTGCCAACATCAAGAACTTCAACTACGGCGACGACTTTTCCAAGTTCCTTGTCATAGTAGTCTTCATATGTTTCCCTGAGTTGTTTTTCAACAGCATCGGCAGTTTCAAGTCCAAATAGTTTTGGCTCGACTCTTACATGGTCTTCAATTTCATTTAGGTAGAACATTATCAAGGTTAGTAAAATTTCGTTTAAAAAGCTTTCATTCTCTTGTGGCACCAGATGGTTGAGCGTTCTTTTCTCTAGGTGCTGGTGGAGTTTTAAAGTAATCATCCAGAGATTTACTGACTATATCATGAATTTTTACTTCCTCGTCATCATCACATTCATCATACCTCATACCATTAAACTTAAATTTACTGAATAAAGGCTCATCTCTGAATTCAAATCCCACTTCTATTTGTCTTCTTTTTTTATCTGAATAACTGATTGTGCCATGTAGGACGTCAATTTGTTCATCATAACCAACAGGTGTTAATGAATTGTGAATTTCCCCATTTCCAGAGAAGTAATAAGATACTCTACAATTTTCTAATTTCCTTTGAATTTGAAGGAGTATTTCTCTCGCTTCACTATGTCTTATATTTCTTGGGAGGGGAAGATATTTTCTAGCTCTACTAAAATCCATACTATTTTGCATGTAAAAATAATCAAAATACTCCTATATAAACATTATTGTACTATCTGCAATCTCTTTCTTCCTCTTATTACAACCTTGTTGTTTCTAATGCTTCTTTTTAGTCTTTGATCCATTGTTGCAACAAGAACATCTTTATGTGCATTCGCAAAATTTCTTATTCCTGAATCAGTATTCTTTCCGTATTTCTTTAAGTCAATTTTTTGGTAATTATTTTTCTCATTCTCTAATATTTTTAATGAAACTTCTGCGTCTTCTCTGAAATGATATTTCTGTTTCGACTTTATCACTCTGTTCAACTCATTTATTACTTGTTTTGGAACTATAATTTGCATTCCCATTGCTTTCATATCCCAGAATAAATCAATCTTCTGTTTCACACAAGTCATTATGAAGTTTGTATCAAGTATTACTTTGTCCATTTTAATTGTATTTTTTAAAATAAATTTTGTCGTGATGATCAAAGTCTTCAAAAGAAATTATGTTTTGATTTTTATCATACTTGAATACTAAAACAAAATGCCCAATATGAACACCCTTGAATTCCTTCAAATCATACTTTAGATTTTTGTAATGTTCAACATCCACAGAATTAATTATTTCCTGAACTTTCTTCATAATTTGATTGTAAGTTTTATTATCTTTTTTGAAAAGTTTTTTTAGAATCCCTTTTAGACGTTCAGAATAATTGTAGGGGTACATTTCATCCCTCTATCTGTCTTCTTAAATCGTCAATATCTTTAAAAGGGATATGTTTGCCTTTGCTTATTTTTCTTAATCTTTCCAAGTATTCTGGTCTTACTTCCGGTTCTATGTCCATGGTCAGCTTTATTTCCTCAACTGCCCTTTTCAGCACTTCAATTTCTCTTTTCATGTCTTTTATTTCGTTTTCCATATTAAAACCATACATTTCTTTTATTTAAATTTTGTCATTTTCTTAATAGAAAAGCATTAAAAACAAATTATTCTTAGGTTTTGCAAGGATCCGTCGTATAATGGCCAGTATAGCTGCCTCCAGCGTTTTATATCGAAGACAGCAGCTGATGGGGGTTCGATTCCCTCCGGGTCCATTTTTATCACAATAATTCTTTTAAACATAAACTTAATCAAAGGTTATGCAAAAAGAGATAGAGTATGGATTGAAGGGAATATTCTTTTTTGTAGTAACTTCATTGATAATCACCTCTATAATCTATTTTAATAAATTTCTTATTGACTATTCGGGAGTATTAACTTTCCTGTCTGTAATAGTGATTTTGATTATTTTCTGGGTAGAGTACCAGTTGAAAACTAAAGAAAAAGAAAAAGTCCAAATTAATCTGCTTAAAAGTATAAAATTAGAGTCTAAAATCATTGGGAGCAGTGAGAAGTATAAAATTGGGTCTCAAGGTCCAATGGACAGTCATTTGATATTTTATAGAAAGAATTTAGAATCAAATCCATGGAAAATTCCCCCACATGCTATAATTTCTTTTAATGTAGACTCTTATATGAGTAATCTAAGTCCAAGTTTTAAAAAGATACCCACAAATCCCCTAATGGAGTCGATGCTCTTAGCAAACGATAAAATAGAAATTATTAATAATTTGAGCGATACCATTTTAGATTTATATTTCTTCAACCCTAATCTTTCTAAAAAAGATGAAAAAGCAATGATTCAAAAGCAAACTGAAGCAAGAAGTATTATAATGAGTACCTTGAACGATCTAGAGGTGATTATTCTTGATATAAAAAACTATTTATCTAAATTTGGAATCAAAGATTAATTTTACCAGTCTACCACATAACTAAAATCACTGCAGAAATAACTAACACTGCAAGATGATGCCCTACAGAAATTAAGTATAAAGCGAAAGGTTTTCCTTCCCACAAAACCATGTTAATCATTATTGCAGCAAAGAATCCTAACCAAACTGTAAAAGCCAAAACAACCGCTGCGCCTATTGTAGTAGCTCCAACATTAACCAAAAGCAGAGCAAGAACATAAATCATAACTACTGAGCTAAGGAAGCTTAATAACATTTGTGACCACATTCCTTTCATACCCTTTTTCTTTGCAGCATTCATATGAGCTTTTGAGAATTTATTCAGTTTAACCCACATATTGCCAAAAAGAGCTGAAGAAAACCACAACCAACCAACAAAAAATGCAATAATTGCAGAAACAAAAACAGCAGCGTGATTTATCACACTCAAATCGATCATCATAATAAATTAATTATTTTCTTGTTTAAATATCTTTTGAAAATTAATCGTACAATTTCATACAAGCATGGATAATAAACTGTTTTAATAACAATTATAAATGCAAATTAACAAAAATAAATGTTTAAAAAATAAGAGGTAAAAAATGCCGCACGATGGATCACATTTGATTTGCAAGAAGCACAAAAATCCCACATACTACTGCACCATTGAAAAAAGATGGAGATGTGTTGTTTGTGATATTGAGAAATAATCAGTTAAATTGGTAAATTGGTCCGTGAGTTGTATTTCTCTTAGAAACCCCATAAAGTGCTATTATTTTTCTGCCCACCATTCGTGCATTAACATCTCGGCCGGGTCTTAAATATTTGAACTTATCTTCATCAAATCTTCCTATATCAATGTAAAATGGAGGAATATCTTTCCCAATAAGATTTTTATTAGGATCAATAACTTCTCTTGCTTTAACTTCTAATTGATTTCCCGAGATTCTTAAACCATCGATTCTAAATCTTTTTACTTCTCCAGAAGCAATTGGTCCCATGCCCGTTCTATCCATGATAAATTAAGTAATGATTTATTTTTAAGTATTTATATCCAAAATTACAATTCTTTTACTTTCCCAAAGTCAAATATCTGATTATCTCCAATAACATACGCCTTGAAGTTTCTTATTTCTTTGTGCGGAATTACTGAAAATTCTTTTTCATTTTCGTATCGTTGTTCATTTACGGGCGTTCCTTCTGTTATTCCAATGAAGCTTGGAATTATTATAATTTCTTTTCCTTTATATTTCCCAACTAAGAAACACTTGAATTTCTCCCTTTTCACCCCTTCTTTTTCAGAAAGAAGTATTGAAGGATGCAAATGTCCCATCACCCACATGTTCACTTCTTTGTCCATAATCTGCGGGAAACTTATGTGCCCATGGAAAAATGCAATTTTGTCTTTTATGTGACAATTTTTCATTTTCTTGCCAGAGAAGTCAAACTTGTCATGGTTTCCTTTTATAAGAATAATGTCAGAATCCTCTACGAACTGCTTTAAAAAATCTAGTATTTTGTTGAAATGAACCTTTTCTCTCCACTCATAACCGAAATAATGCTTTATGTCTCCAAGAAAAATTATTTTTTTCAGTTTCCAATTGCTCTTTTTTATTTCTTCTATTATCATTTGGAGATTTTTTGTTGTTTCATTGGTCTGGCTTTCTGGTAGATTCACCCCAGCTTCCCTTAATGACTGTTCAAATCCTACATGAAGATCTCCGATTGCCAAGATTCCATGTTCTGGAAAAAATATTGTTTTGTCTATGAATTTATATTCCATTTTTGATACAAATTCTTTTTCAGTTTTCATCTTTATTTGAACCACCCAAAATATTTTTCACTTTCACTTTCACAAATCACTAATATTGGATAGCCTGAGTTTAGTCTTTCAGCATTCATTAACATTCTAGAAGTCCTTCCATTACCATCTCCAAAAGGATGTATTTTTAAAAATCTTATATGTCTTTGTCTTATTGCCTCTTGAGATTTAAATCCATTCGCCTCTCCAAACCATTCATTAAGAGCAGCAGATATCTCTCCGGGCGCTAAACATTTTTCTTGACTTGCCCATACATCTACTTTCCTGATTTTTCCAGCTATTTTGGGATTCAATCTTCTTAGAAGTCTTTGGTGGACCCCAAAAGTATAATCTAAATTTATGTTTTGTCTGTTGGCTTTTGCATATTCCCACGCAGATTTTGCATCTTCCAAAGCTTCCACGGAATATTCCTCTTCAATGGCGTTGCTTTCACGTAAAAATTCTTCTTCAAGTGGACTCAGATTCATTTTCTTCTCCTTTTATTACTTTCATGTGTTCTTCGTGCATTCTCTTCAGGAAATCTTGTCTGTCCTCAATTTTTATTAGATCGCTGTATCCTTGCAATACCAAGTTGACTGCAAAAGGAGACGGCACATGCGTATCTACGACAGCAATTTTAACTTTTTTATCTTTTATCCATGAAAGGACTTTTTTTGCGTTCTCAATATCCATCAGATCCTGCATGACTTCTCTTCTTGCCTCTCTTAAAATTGGAAACTCTTTTGTTATTTTCTTTACTGCATGCAACAGGAAGTGGCTTTTCAACTGCTGTTTTCCAACGGTTTTTGTTTGTCCTTTGTAGTTTCTTATTATCATCAGGCTTCTTGCCGCGCAATGCCTGAACCTTCTTGCAAGAACGTCTGTTTTTTCTATTGCTTCACTAACAATTTTCTCAACATTTTCTTCAGTTAAATTGGAAATCGCTTTTTCCACTGCCTTGTCTATGGCTGCTTCTCCTGCAATGTAGAATCCATTGTCATTTATTCCCACCTCAACATCCCTTTGTCCGAATTTTCCTATCAAGTATCCATAGGCTCTTGACAAAGCATCATTTACCCTTCTTCCATACATGCTATGGAATAAAAAATAATTTTTGTTTGCATGGTATTTTTCAACTAAGATAAGATTTTCATTTGGAATTTCTAAAAATCCTTGTTGTTCGTTAAAATAGCTATATATCGACTCGGCAGATTCCTTTTTTGCGTAAAGGTGCTTCATTATGAATTTTAATATATCAGATTTTCTCTCTCCAGATTCGAATTTGTTTCTCATTAATTTTCTGAATGAATTTACTTCCTGTGCGCTGTCAAAGCTCAATGGAAGCATTTCGGAAAACCAGGATGGAATTGTCGGAGAAAGATGCTCGGCAGAATTCACATATAGATTCATTCCTCTTGTATATCTGTAAATGTATTTCTTTCCTCCAAGAACAAAAACGTCTCCTTTCTTCATCCTTTCAAGAAAACCTTCATCAATCATTCCGATCGGATCTCCAGTGCTTAATTTTACTGTGACGAATGATTCTTCAGGAATTGTCCCAATGTTTGTCATGTAGATAACTCTCGCCATCTTTCCTCTCTTTCCTATTTGTTTTGTAGTCTTGTCGTACCATATCTTTGCGTAGATGAAATTCTTCTCCAATTCATATTCACCAGAGAGATAACTTATCACATCAAGGAAATCCTTTCTTGATAAATCCTTATAGCAATAGCTTTTTCTTATAACAGAAAACATTTCATCAATATTCCATATTTTGTAAATTGACATTCCGAATATCTGTTGAGATAAAACATCCAGGCAGTTTTTTGGGAAACTTATTTTGTTGATCTTTCTTTCAATCATCTCCTTTTCTATGACAGAACATTCAACAAGATCGTCTCTGTCGAGTACAATGAATCTACCTCTTGCGACTTCATGCAATTTATGTCCAGCTCTTCCCAATCTTTGCAAAGCTCTTGCGCTTGATTTTGGAGAAGACAGCATAATTACAAGGTCTATATAACCGATATCAATTCCCAGTTCTAAAGAAGTGGAACAAACAACAACTTTCAGTTTTCCCTGTCTCAATCTTTCTTCAATGTCAAACCTATGGCTTTTGCTTAATGAGGAATGATGTGCCGCTATATTGTCGTCACCATACACTGTGGGAAATTTCTCTTTCAAATGATTTACAACTCTTTCTGTGGCGGATCTTGTATTTGTGAAAATCAAAGTAGTTTTGTTCTCTTTTATTAGGGAATCCATTAAGGAATACATATTGTGCATGACCTGTTTGTCTTCAATGAAATTAGTCACCGGAGTAAGAACCTCAATGTCAATTTTCTTTTCCAATGGGACTCTTACAGCCATGACTTCCCTGTCTTTGTCTTCCCCAACAAGATAGTGTGCAACTTCCTCCATAGGTTCTACTGTTGCGCTCAGTCCGATTTTTGTCGGGAAAATTTGCGAGACTTCATTCAACCTTTCTAATGTAAGATTTAGATATGTTCCTCTTTTGTTGTCCATTGCGTGAATTTCATCAACAACGCAGAACTCAACCGCCTTCATTTTATCAACGAATTTCTTGCTTGTAAGGATTATTGCCAATGATTCCGGTGTTGTTACAAAAATATGTGGGGATTTTCTCATCATCTTTGCTCTTTCAGATGCAGAAGTATCTCCAGTTCTCAATCCAACTCTTATGTCTTGTAATTCAATTTTTTCTTCTTTTGCAATTTCTTTTATTTCCTGTAATGGTTCTACAAGATTTTTAGTTATATCGGACGCCAGTGCCTTCAAAGGACTTGTGTAAACTGCGTAAATTTTATCTTCTAATTCTTTTTTTGATGCAAGAATAACTAAATAATTAATAATCGATAAAAAAGCAGTAAGTGTCTTTGTTCCTCCTGTCGGTGCAGAAATAAGGATATTTTTTCTGTTCCAAATGTTCAAGACGCCATACTCCTGAGTAAGCGAGAAGTCCTTGAACTTAGAAAAGAACCATTTTTTAACAAGAGGATGCAGGACTTTTTCGATTTCATTTTTGCTGTGTTTTTTGCCCTCAATTATCGTCGTCATAGATTCATGGATTTAATTCATACGTTTAATAAATTAACTGTTAGACTTTTGTAAAGTCAAAACAAGAATAATAACTTTTATAAGAAGACAAAACTTAAAAGTTTTGCGATGTATGTAATAAAGGCTTCGGGTGAAAAGGAAAGATTTATGCCAAAAAAGCTCAATGCCACCTTGATTCGTTCAGGCGCAGATGGAAGGCTTGCAAGGCAGATTGTCGAACATGTAACAAAAGAGGCTTACGATGGAATTACCACACAAGAAATTTTGAATCATGCTCTTTCCCTGCTAAGAGACCAAAAGCCGGAGATTTCCGCCAGATACAATCTTAAGAGGGCAATAATGAATCTCGGCCCCACTGGATTCCCATTTGAAAAATTTATTGCAGAAGTTTTGAACAATTACGGATATGAAACCAAAGTGGGACAGATTGTCAAGGGAAAAGTAATCCCTCATGAAGTGGATATAGTTGCCAAGAAAAAAGATGTCTATATGGTTGAATGCAAATACCATAATGCCCCTGGAATTTACACTGACGTGAAGGTTGCTTTGTATGTTTATGCTGCATTCTTGGATTTGAAGGACAAGTTCGACAAAGCATGGATTATTACAAACACAAGATGCTCGGAGCAGGCAAAGGAATATGCTCGGGGAATGGGGATTAAGATTACAAGCTGGGAATATCCACAGGGAGAATCTCTAAGGGATCTTATAGAAGAAAAGAAACTTTATCCTCTTACTGTTCTTAATTCACTTAACCATGATATCAACTGGAAATTGTCAAATGCAGGAATTTTTTTAACAAAAGACTTGGTTGAAATGGATTTTGACAAGTTGAAATCAAAAACAAAGATTCAGGAAAATGTTTTAAGAAAAATTGTTGAAGAATCAAGGGCGTTGTAAAAATAATTTCGCTACTATAAAAAGATTGCAATATTTTAAAAAGAACTTTTTCTAAAAACTCCTTGTTGTGTACAATAGATTGTAAAGGGAACACGCCAACATACAAGATATTGTATGTCAGTGCCCAATCATGAAATGCCCATACTGTTCCGCGAAAACGAAAGTTACGAACAAGAGGGAATCACCGCAAGGAGTAAGAAGAAGGCGTGAGTGCTTGAAATGCAAAAAAAGATTCACGACATATGAGAAGATAGAAAACAGCGACTTTTACGTGATAAAGAAAGATGGTCGCCGTGAGAAGTTCAGCAGGGAAAAGCTCGAAAAGGGAATAGAGAAAGCTTTTGAGAAGCGCCCTGTCCAGAAGGAAAAAATTACTCAAGTAGTGGACGAGATTGAGGAAGAGATAAAGAAAAAAGGCAAGAAGGAAATCAAAACATCCGTAATAGGAGAAATAATCATGAAAAAAATAAAAAAACTCGATAATGTTGCATACATAAGGTTTGCATCAGTCTACAGAAACTTTCAGGATGTTGATGACTTCAAAAAGGAGATGAGTGATTTATAATGGAAGCAGAGTTGAAGCAACTGACAAAACTGAATCTTACAATAAACCAGATAAAAGTAATAAAAGATAAATATCTGAAAAGCTCTCCTACAGTCGAGCATTGGCTTAGGAATGTTTGCCATAACATCGCTCTTGGAGACATTCTCCATTCAGAGAAGATTTCCACGGATGAGATATTTGAGGATGTAAATAACAAGATAATAACTTATCCTTCAAGAAATGGGATGGGAAAAATGTTTTTGCTCCATCATGGAATTAGTGAACATAATACAAGGCACAAAAATTTTAGAAAGTTCTTGGAAAATCTGGAGGACATCAATGCAAGGAATCCTGAAATAATTGCAAAGACAGAGGAAAAATTCTACGATTTGCTATCGAACTTCAAATTTCTTCCAAATTCTCCAACGCTGATGAATGCAGGAAGGGACTTGCAGCAGCTGTCTGCATGCTACGTGTTGCCGATAGGAGATTCTATTGACGAGATTTACACTTCTGTGAAGAATATGGCGCTTATTCATCAAAGCGGTGGCGGAACCGGATTTTCATTCTCAAGATTAAGGCCTGCAGGAGATGCTGTAAAATCAACTCACGGAATTTCATCCGGCCCAATAACATTTATGCAGATTTTTGACAAATCAACCGATGTTGTGAAGCAAGGCGGAACCCGGCGCGGAGCTAATATGGGAATTCTTCATTACACACACCCAGACATTTTGGATTTCATTAACATGAAAAAAACTCCTGGAGTGATGGAAAACTTCAATGTCTCTGTAACAATAGATGACAAATTCATGCAGGCTGTGAAGAATAATGATGATTACGCATTGATTAATCCAAAGAATAAGCAGGTTGTTGGAAAGCTGAATGCAAAGGAAGTTTGGAACAAACTTGTGAAGGGAGCATGGGAAACAGGGGATCCTGGAATAATCATGATTGACAGGATAAACAACACGGGAAGCAATGCAACTCCGCATCTTGGAGAAATTGAGTCTACTAATCCCTGTGGTGAACAGCCACTTTTGCCGTATGAACCTTGCAACCTGGGCTCAATAAATTTGTCAAAATTCGTGAAAGAAGATGGTTCTGATTTTGATTATGAAAAATTAAGGGATTGTGTTTACGCGTGCACGCACTTTTTGGATAATGTAATTGATGTGAATAATTATCCAATTTTTGAAATTGAGGAAATGGCAAAGAAAACAAGAAGAATCGGTTTGGGAGTCATGGGATGGGCTGAGGCTCTTGTTATGCTTGGAATCCCATACAATTCAAATACAGCCTTGAGAAAGGCAGAGGAACTGATGAAATTCATTAACGTTTCATGTTTGAAGGCTTCGGAGGAGTTGGCAGAGAGAAGAGGAGTATTCCCCGCATGGAAGGGATCAATTTATGACAAAGATAGTGTTTATTTTCGTGGGCAGGAATATTTCCCAAGGCATTCTGCGAGAACAACTATCGCTCCAACAGGAACAATTGGATTGGCCGCAGGACTTCAAGGAGCAGGAATAGAGCCGTTCTTCGCCATAGTCTATGTAAGGTATAACGCCGCAGGAATTGATGCCTTGAAGAAGGGAGAGAAACCTCTTGACAAAGATACCTTTTTCGAGATAAATCCATTGTTTGAAAAGATTGCAGAAAAGAACAATTATTTCGGAATGAAGAAAGAGGAATTGTACATAAAAATAAATGACAACCACAAATCCCTTCTTGGAATAAGAGAAATTCCAGAAATAATACAGAATTTATTTTTGACTTCACACGATCTTACTCCCAAGGAACACGTTATGATGCAATGTTCATTCCAAAAATATACTGACAATGCAGTTTCAAAGACAGTTAACATGAAAAATTCAGCAACTGAGAAAGATGTAGAAGAAGTTTACATGCTTGCATATGAAAACGGGGCAAAGGGAGTTACTATTTACAGGGATGGAAGCAAGCAGCTGCAGATTTTGAACTTGAACGAAAAGAAGCAGGAAAAGACCACGTCGAATTCAGCGAAATCGGAGAAAAAGAGCACACAGGAGAGCGCAGACTATTACAAAATTGAAACGGGGCAGGGAACGATGCACATACATATCAATTATGACGCTGAAGGCCCAACACAGATATTTACAGGTTTGCCTCCAATAGGAACAGAAATTTCAGGACTGACAAGTGCTTTGGGAATAGTGTTATCAAAATATTTGCAATTGGGTGGAGATCCGGTAAGGATTTTGAAGCATCTCAATTCAATAAAGTCAGAAAGACCGTACGGGTTTGGAAAGAACAGGATTGATTCAATTCCTCACGCAATTTCAATAGCATTGAGAAATCATCTGACAAAGACAGGAAAAATAAAAACAGTTGATCTTGGAATAGACTCAACAAATTCTCAAATTAAGGAAAAAAATTCTGATGCTGAAGTTAATTTGAAATTGCACTGCTCAAAATGTTTCAGCGCCAATGTGGGTATGGTGTCGGGATGTTCCGAACCGACTTGCTTTGATTGTGGTTATTCAAAGTGTAGTTGATTTTACATAAATATTTTTAAAGTACTCTTTGTAAAAAATGAAATGTCAAGTTGGATAGGAGTATATGGGCACAGTAAAAATGACCGAATTTGGATGAGGAGAAATCATCAAAGAGCAGATCAACAGTTCAAAGAAATTCATCCAGTATACGAGGATGGGGGTGAAAGATTTGAACATAGTATTTTAGTTAATAATCATCCTGATTCACAAAATCCACGACATAGTTATTATTGGGAAATTCCATGCCATTGGGATAGTAGTGAACATTTTAAACAAACTGAAGCTGATATAAGAACTATTTTAGCAGAACTTGGTTCACCAAAAGGATTGGAAGTTTATCTTTCACCAATGGCGGATTGAAAAGTTTAGCATAATATCTAAATCAATAAATCTTTATATACAGATTTTCCTTTCGGAAAAAATGAATGAAAAAGAAAAGCTCGGACTCGTACAGATATTCTGGGGAAACGGAAAAGGAAAGACAACCTCTTCTCTTGGAACTGCCTTGAGGGCGTGCGGGAACGGATACTGCGTTCATATTGTTCAGTTCATGAAAAACGGGGCTGATTCATTGGAGGAGCAGATTCCTGGAGAGATTAGGGCATTGGAAAAATTTCCCAATTTTACATACAAAAGATTCGGGATGGATGGATGGGTTGTAAAAACTCCGACGGAAAACCAGATAAAATCTTCAAAGGATGCATTGTACCATGTAAAGGAATCTTTGAAGGATGAAAAGATAGACATTCTGATTGCAGATGAAATATTATATGCAGTTCAGCTAGGGCT
>CAZIET010000004.1:24913-30982 GCA_964538405.1 Candidatus Woesearchaeota archaeon | reverse complement strand
AATGCGGCAATTTTCAGTCCTTTCTTTGAAGATTCAATAAGGATTCTCATACTAGTGGCTATAAGTTCAGATGGATATTGTATTATTGCACCTCTTTTCGAATCAAATATTGCCCTTTCAACATTCATCCCGTTTTGTCTTATGTTGTAATTGACGGTTTTGAAGAAATTTTCTGTGATCAGTCCGCTGGAAGACTCGGCAACTTTTCCAAACGCGATTTCAGGGGGCATTCCGTTTCCCAATCTGTTTCCCAACTGGAATAAGGAGTTGTTGAACTCATCTTCTAATTGTTTTGTCTTGTTCCTCTCAACAATTAACTCTTTTGTTTTTTGGTTGTATGCAACTACAAAGAATAAAGCAATTCCAAATGGAACCAACAAGCTCAATAATAAGGCGCCCATTCCGAATGGTCCAGAAACTCCTGTAGAAGACTCAATAAACCCGAAGAATTGTTGCTCTCCAAACAATCCTAATCCAACTTCAGAGAAAGTGAAATCCTTTCCTATTCCAAGCAAATCTGGTAAAGGAGTATACTGGAAAATCAAAGGAAGTAATCCAATTAAAATTATTGGAAATGCTATTGGCGCCGCAGTAACGAATGCATCATTGCTTTTGTATTTTGGATAAAATGGATTTTTCTCCAGGAAAGAAGTTTCTCCATATCCTCCAGGACGCAATAACATAATCTTGTCTGTAAAATACAAAGTCATGAATGGAAGAATCAATGTGTATAAAATGAAAATGTGATACCACTTCAAGAATCCACCAACAAGAACAGAAGCTAATGGTAATAACGCAATTCCCAAAACAGGCAGTACTACTGTAAGCATGTAAACATTTGTCAAAGGGCTTCTTACATCATGTGTGAACTTTAGCATTTTGTCATAAACTCCCTCCAATACAACTTGTAACGCCCTTTCCAATGTTGAGATTCTTCTTTCTTCATCCGGTTCAAACAAACTGCTTTCAATCAAATGAAATGCTTCAATGAATTCAAATGAATAATCTCTCCATGTATCCAAGTAGCTGTCTAGGCTTTCCTTTAATGTTGAGAATCTTCCAATCTGCACATCGTAAAAAACTTTTCTAAAATCCAATGCCAATGGATATTCAAGATGTTCTGCAGCGAATGCAATTGCTTTCTCCAGATTTGGGGTGTGTCTCATATAAACAACCACATATAGTAATGCAGGAACCATTTGACTAGAAGCCTTTAATCTCCATTGATTCGCAAGTCTTTCAGGATAGCTTTCAACAAAATAATACAAAAACCAAGAAACTCCGGCCATTAAAATGAAAAACATGAATGGGAAGCTGTTGGTAAGCAAAAATATTGACACAGAAATCAAAAAAGTTATGAAAAATAATCCAACCGATGATAAAATGCTGAATGAATATGCTTCCTGAGGCAATACGTCTAGATGTGCAATTTCCAATTGCCTTTTTAATTTGTTCTCTGTCTTTTCAGGGGCTTTTACTTTTATTACATTTCCAAAAGATTTTGCCAGTTTTTCATATTTGGAAAGTTCAGAAACCATTTCCTGCTTGAAGGTTACATACTCTCTGCTGTAATCTTTGTTCAGATTGGAGGTTTGTATCTTTGATTCAATTTTATTGCCGTATTTCTTCAGAATATCATCTACGCTAGGTTTGTTGGGCATTTTCATTTAATCAAATCTTTTAGTTTGAAGTAATTTATTTTTGTAAAAGACAAAACCTTTTCTGCATACTCTTTGTCAAGGACCGTCCCATAATAAAGAATTCCATTCCTAAAAAATCTTATTTGATCTGCAAATTGGACTTCGCTTTCATTAAATCCAAGATTTCGTAAGTATGATATCTCTGCCTCATGTGCCCCAAAACCAGAAGCATTATATCCATCTAAAAGCATTTTTGCCCTTATCAATTCAGTCAGGACATCATGACACAATTTCACATAACCATTAGCATTTTCATCTTCAATTCCAATTTTGCTAACTTGTCTTAATAGAGAATTGTAAGTTTTTTCTGACTCTTTGACCAGAAATTCTGATCTTGAATTATCAGGACTCTGCTTTTTTACAATTCCTCGTCTTATGAAATTCTCAAATTTTTTTATTGCTTTCATAATTTCACACCACCATAAAGGACAATTCCATTAAAAAGATTCTCTTTGAGATTTTTATGGATACCATCAAATGAATCATAAAAATTTATGTTTATTTCTCTCTTTAAGATTAACTCGAACTTTTCTACATCAAATGGTTTGTCTTTTCTTCCGATTACAGCGATGTCTATGTCTGATTTTATGGTATCTTCACCTCGTGAATAGCTTCCAAATAGAATAATCACTGCCCCAGCAAATTCTTTTTCAAGAAAATCCCCTAATCCAGACTCATAAATCAGCTTTAAGTTATCCACCCTCTTCAATTGCATAACTTTATGGGAATCACTGTTCAACTCTATAGAAAGCCTTCCAGAATCCTTGTCTTTTTCCATTTTCATCAGGCCTTCTTTTTTCATTAATGGAAGGGCCTTTGATATCGCTGGATGGGAAACTTCAAGCAATTGCGATATTTTTCTGGCATTTAAAGGAGTTCCAGTATAAACAAAAAGCACCCTTAATATTTCCTGCTGGAGTTTTGTTAGCTTTTGTTTATATATATTTACCATAGTTTATATGTGTAAACTAAAGTTTATAAATGTTTTTCAAATACTATCTAGTAGGTTTGTTTGACATCTCTTTTTCCTCAATTACCTAAGAGAAAAATTGTTAATAAATGTTATCGAAGCAATGTTTAAATATTAGATGACATCCTCCGCACACTAAAGTGTGCGGTTTCCTGAATGATGGATGTCCTGATTTCTGACATAGTTTTGAACTACCTCAAGTTGCACAAACCCGACGCTGGATGCAAACTTTCCACGACTCCACAAATGCCCACGAGGATATCTTAGCCTAGCTTTTTCATGGTATTGGAAGAAAAGTTTTGCGGAAACCCCCTTCAGAATTTGCAAAACTTTCGATGCTGAAAAGGCAAAAGAAACACTGACAATGCAATGTATGTGTTCTGGCTGGATGTTGATTTCCATTATTTTTATGTTGTGCAGCGAAGCTGCACGTTTTATGTATGCGGAAATCAAGTTTTTGTATTCATATTTTCCGAACATTTTGTATCTGTATTTTGTGCACCATTCAAGATGAAGCATCATGATGCCGACGCTATGATCATGTTTTTCGTATTCCATTTTTGTCTCCAAAAGATTTATTTAGAAGAAAGTCACAACTAAGATTGCGATTTTCAGAAGTCGAGTATCCCGACTGCTAGGATAAAGATTTTTAGAAATAAAAATCAGACGCAATTCATCCGCAAGCTAAAGCAAGCGGATTTCTTGCGGAAGAATTAACAAAAATAGACTCCAAGAATAACCTTAAAATAAAAAACTTTTTCTATGGAATGTCTGAAGCCTATCTAAAAGTCAGAGCCATTAGATCTAAAGAAATACTTAGATTAATAGAGAAGACAAAAAGGGAAGATAATGAATTTGAATATAAATGTTATGTTGATAGATATAGAAGATTTTATGATTAATCTTCTTGTTTTTCAGCCTTAAATAATTTAAATATATTGCTTGATAGGATTTATATATCTTGTCTTTGTATTACTCATTAAAGAGAGTTATAATGATATCTAATAAAAAAAGACAGAGTTCTGCTAGGAACGCAGCAAGACAAGGAGTGTCTGAACACAGATATGAATTAGAACAGCTTAGAGAAGGCCGATTTAATCAACTTACGGAGAAACAGATAAAAGAGAAGGCAAGAAAAGCATATGAAAAAAGTGAAGGTTCTGGTGCTACGATGAATGATTTAACTCGTGCCATTCGGGACTCAGACAGTTATCACAACACAAACCAGGTTTTCAAGATTATATCTGGTTTTTTAGAAAGTGATTACTCAAAAGAAGATCAAGCTGTAATAGATATATTTAATTCTTACTTAACTATTGCAGACGAGTATAGAAAAGGAAATAAGACTGATCGTAGTCTAGAGGTTTTGGATGATCTATACCGAGTAAATGTTCTTCATTATGGGGAATTAAGAGAAATTTTGGGAGATAATGGTGTTAAGAAAATGCTTGGGGGGATAAAAAAGAGGGTTGATAGAATCCCAAATGGTAAAGAGAAAACTAAACTTTCAAAAGAGATAAGTGAATTTCTCAGGGATTACGACGCAAATGTGGGAAGGAGTTTGGAGGGTCGTGTGACTACTAGTTTGATGATTTTTGGGATTGCGGGATTAGCATTAGGATCATTTTTTCTTTCTCTAAATTTTACGGGGAATACAATTCTCAATCTAAACAATTCAACAAGTAATTTCGTCGGAGGATTCTTGGTGGTAATTGGTTTGGTTGCTGGATTTTTTCTAATAAGAAAGTCAAAGAAAAGTTCTTCTAAAAAGAAATCTAGAAAAAGAGCTATTAAAAGAAAATCAAGGAGAAATTAATTCTTTTAAATCTTTCAAACTTTCTTTTTCTTCACTTCTTCATTCAACCATTTCTGCCATTACTTTGACCAAGCTTGGGCGAAGTAGTAAAAAGTTGGCTAGATTTTTCTCCCTTTTATTTGTTGATTGAGCCAACTTTGCCACTCAGGAAATACTTTTTCAGATAATGGCAAACCAAATTCTTGCCTTACAGAATCTGATATTTTGTGGAAAGCATTATTACTCAAAACAGTAAACTCAGCCTCAAGCAGACTATCATCCCCTAGCTTTGTTGCCATCTTTACAATTTCTTCCTTTATCTTTCCCCTTAATACAATATTGTCCCAAACAGCATCCCAGTTTCCAGCCCAACCTTTGATGTTTCCGGCAATGTCTTTTATTATTTCTGAGTCTCCATTGATCAGATCATCGCTTGGTTCAAGCATGTCCGTATCAACATTATACTTCATCAGATCAACAAATCCTTTTTCATCATTGGGATCTTTTTTCCAATGCTTTCTTACTTCTGCAATCTGAACAACTCTTTTCACTGAATGCAATCCATCAGGAGATTTTATCGGATTAGCAACAACAATTATGTCTGTAGCCTTGAAACTTGTGGCAGGAACTTCCAAGTCATTTACAACCCTGTCAAACACACCATAGGGACTGGCACCATGAATCGTTCCAGCAACAACATTCGCCAGCGAACCAACACGCATAGCCTCCCACAAAGCTTTTGCCTCTAGGCTCCTCACTTCTCCAACTATCAAGGCAGAATCTCCCAATCTTAGTGATGTCCTAATTCCATCATCAGCTGAAACTTCTGAGCTTCCAGACATCAATGCAGACCTTACTTTCATGCTTAGAATATCATAGTTCAATTTTCTCATCGCATTTATAGGAAGTTCTTGAGTATTATGGGCAAGAATGTTATTACATATAAAGTTCTCATGACCTGGCACAGAAATATCATAAACATAGCCTCCTTCTGAAACTACCTCTACTTTTTTTACTTTATCCCAAAAAATCTCTGCATCAATTACTTTCTTTGAAAAACAAATTGGATTTGGTGCATTAGAAGGAAGTTTCTGAATAAACTTAAGCAATTGTTTCCTACCAATATTATTGCCACGATTTATATAATCGTTTTTGTTAAAATCATTTCCAAATATTTCACTTAACTCCTCTTTTGCCTTTAATGATATGGGAATTACATCAGTTGTGTCGTGTGTAGATATTCTGGAGGTTAATTTTCTTAGGTTTATTTCTTTAGATTCAACTAAAAATCCAATATTTTCCTCAAATATTTTAAGCATGTTTGTAGAACCTATTCTACATCCAATTGTTTTGTCTCTTTCTCTCATACCTGAAATTCTTGCTGTTATCCCAAATCTTAGCAACAAAGTAACAATATCATCAACAAGTTCTTTTGAGCAGCTTGCAAAAGATACTTCTTTATCAGACGCATACCCATCACCACTATAAAATCCTTTCAAGAGCCATCCTGCTTGCTTATTGGAAAGATTGTATGTCCAGGAAGGCATTTTCTTTGTATAAGAGTTTCCTTTAAGCCCAAGAATTTCCTGCATTACCCCCTTTAA
>CAZIET010000004.1:4806-24881 GCA_964538405.1 Candidatus Woesearchaeota archaeon | reverse complement strand
TGAGGAAAATTTATCACTATGCTCCTTAACCTTAGCATTAAACCTGTCTGCTATGGTTTTTACAACATTCTTGTTCTCCTGCTCCATAACAGATATTATGACTGAGTTTTTATCATAGCATCCATCCGCAAGCCACAATCCAACAAAATTAAGAAATGACTCGTCAAGATTAATAATTAATGGGATTCTCCCGGAACTTGCCATTCCCTTCAAGAAAAGATTGCTATGGTCCAAATCATGCTTTATCTTTTCAAATATTCTTATTGGTAAAATACCCTTTCTAAACCAGTTTTGAATTGTTCCCTTTTTATATTTAGAGGCATATCCTAATTCAGATATTCTATTTCTATTTTCATAAAGATAATCTCTTAAATCAGTCCCCATAACAAACCATTTTTTATTAAGCCCAGAAAAATAATCACATAAATCAATATGATCTAAAAACTCATTAAACGGTAATTTTGATGGAATTGCAATAAAATCGCCATTTTTCAAATTTTTAGGTTTTACTTCCTTAAGTATGTTTTTTTCATCTAATCCAAATAGAGAATGATCTCCTGTAACTTTTATTTTTTTTCCAGACGTCGTGACTATTTCATAAATTTTCTTCGAGACCTTATGCCTAATAAAATAACTTGGTTTTGACAATACTACTTTGCCATCCTTATCTATTGAAAATACCTCAACATCATCTTCATTATAATTTTTTTCGTGACCAGTCGCTTCAGTATAACCATTCTTTTTGAGTCGCGTATTAATAAACTCACCAATTGAGACTTTTCTAAATTTTCCATTCTCTTTAATAATAATTTGGTTGTCTCCAGTAACACTATCTTCAACAGTTATTATTCTGTATTTGGGGATTATTTCCAGCATCAAGCTTCCTAATAGAGAAGTCTTTCCTGAACTTTTAGTACCGCTTACAAGAATACATCTGGATCCATCTATCAAAAAGCTAAGTAATCCTGCAGCAAGGGGAGTAAGCATTTTCTTCTTTACAAACAATGGAAGAGTCCAAGGTTGCTCCCTATGTCTTCTTATTGCATAAGCCAAACCGTCTGGAGAAAGAGGATTCTGTATTATTGCAATTCTTGAATTTATTTTTCCAATTGCCAACTGAGTGTCAAGAATAGGGTTTGCCTCATCCAATGGCCTTCCAGAAATCATTCTGAACTTTGCCGCCCATGAATCCGCATCTTCCTGGCTTGGCAAAATATTTGTTGAGCATTCATCATGATCTTCATGCCTTACAAAAACTGTGTTCATTGAAATAGGGGCATTCAACATAATATCCTGCAAT
Organism: Candidatus Woesearchaeota archaeon; assembly: GCA_964538405.1. Lineage (GTDB taxonomy): Archaea > Nanobdellota > Nanobdellia > Pacearchaeales > GW2011-AR1 > JAGVWT01. Next base: position 23,581 of record CAZIET010000004.1, on the reverse strand, counting down.
CTCTTGTCCTGTAACAAAATCTCAAGTATCCCGAATCCGATTGTATGTCTAACTAAAATTGAAGCAAGTTTATTCAAATCAGAATAACCCAGCTTTATTCCTTTTGTGCTTGACAAATCAGAAAGCAAGTCTCTTGAAATATTGAAAAATACCTGTCTTGTTCTTTCTGTATCAACGAATTCTTCTGCCTTTGGCTGATGTTCAATCAAGACGCTTCTAGCAAGATTAAGAAGCATGTTATGATCCTCTCCAAGAGTGTTCTCAGGAGGAATAATGTGGTAAAACAGTTTGGACTGGGTTTTCTGTTTCATTATTGTTACAAGAGACTCATCATATCCTTCTGCAATTTTGTACTGATCAACTATTTCCGCATCATCCGGCAAATCGGATACCAATCTTGTGAATGTAAAATTGGGAATTACATCCGCTTTGAAAATGCTGGAATATATTTGTCTGTCACCTTGCTGGTAATTAGCTAGATATGGAACTGCCGTTTGGATTAATTTAGTTTTTTCCATCAAAGCAAGGACTCTTTCCATGAGTAAAATGTAGTTTTTCTGATCTGCTTTGAAAGCTTGCCCTAATTTATTCAACAAGATATTGGCTTCCATCAAAATTTTCTTTAATTGACCATAGGCAGCTATTGGATCTTTCTTCAACAACATCAAAAAGTAGAAAACTTCATTGTACCTTTGTGAAAAAAACTGTTCATATAGGGATGTAAGTCTTTCCTGTGACAGAATCTTTTCTTGTTTTAGCAAATAAATGTAGATCTGAGCTACTTCTAACAACATAGAAGTTTCTGTAAAGTCATAATTGTAGTTTTTCTGCTGCACGACCACGATACTGGAGACATTTGGATTCTCAATGAGGGCATCGATTGTCCTTTCCATGACTTCGGAATAGTCTGTAAAGTTTGGAACGTAAGGGGCACCTAAAAAATTGATATAAAGCACATCTTCCCCACCTTCTCTTTGTACTTCCGATGAGTACAACGGACTTCCCTCTTTGAATTGCATTTAAAAAACAGTACTACTAAGTTTAAATTTTTGCCGCTGTTGTACTTTTAAGGACTACAGCCATTTATCAAAACATTTTTCCCAAAAAACTGGAAGATGGAAAAAGAATTTGTTGAAAAGGAGTTGAGTAATTTAATGGAACGCACACTAAAATGGGAAGATGAGTTAAACAGAATCACATTAAAGGAATGATTAATCATCATAGAATTAAAACCTCATAATCAAAAAATGTTTCCTGCATCACACAAATACTTAAAAAGATTTATTAGAGTAGTTGAAAATGCAAGAAAAAGATGACATAGTTAGAAGAAAATTTCTAAGCAAAATAATCTTAGGGGGAGTAATATCTGCAGTTTTGCCAAGAGTGACATATCCTTCTTCTGGTTCAACTGATTATTCAGATTCACCAAACCCGTTCATAGACACAGCATTAGTTGCATCTGCAGCCCTGTATTCTGAAACTTCTCCAGGTTCAGGTGATTCACGGCGGAGCATTTTGCACCCTTTCCAAAAAGGGGATACAGTAGGAGAGCTAAGATTTCATTACGGGGATGAAAGACATGAACGCGATATTATAGGAGATCACGATCCAAGAAAAATCCCTGTGGGTGCTGAGTTTGAATTTTTGGCGGACAGAGAAAGGTTTGAAAGATACGGGCTGACTCCCGATCCAAAAGAACTTGGAAATTGGGAAGCAATAACTCAAATGAATGGTTCTGATTTCTTCAGAATGTTAAACGATTTTAGTTATAAGGGGGATCATAGAAAGCATCTGCGATTAATTCCTGGATTAAAATTGGGAGACTATGAAAAAGATTCAGAAAGACAAATGGAAAATCTTGATAGATTAAGAGATCATATACATCACTTTGCAAAAATATATGAAATAAAACCAATTGACATGGCATCTGTAATACTTCAAGAAAGTGGGGTTACACCTAGGGCCATCTCAACTTCTGGAGCTATGGGAATATGTCAGTTGATGCCTGCGATTGCCGCAAGGTGGAATGAAACAAATCCTTGGAATGAGATTCAGGGAATAGAAAAAGGGGCTCGTTACTTAGGACATCTTAGTAATATCTGTGCAAGCTTTCCTGGATTGGAAATTGTTGGATATAACGCAGGAGATGGTGCAGTGGAAAGCATAGTAAAAATAGCGAAAGAAAGAGGAATGAAAAATCTTAGGGGAATTTTAGCAAGTAGTGAAATATTCCTTAAACAGGAAGCAAGAGATTATCCATTAAAGGTTGCGCAAGCAAGAGAAAAGATTTTAAGGCTCAGACCGGGAAAATTCACATAGCAACAATTTTAAACTTCCAAGCATAAGTCCATATATGGTGGAAGAAGAGCAAAATGCAGGTGAATACTATGGCAATTTTAACCTTAAAGTCAGAGACATTGAAGAAAAACAGAATATTCTCAAAGAAAGACTTATTCTTATAGGAAAAAATCTTATTGAAACCAAAGAAGACACCAACAGAAAGATACTTGAAATAAAAAAGGATTTGGAGAGGATGAAGCAGGACATGGAAAGGGTAAAAATATTCATTGAAACGATATCAAACGAATTCTCCAAATTTGCAAAAAAAGACGATGTTGAGATTTTATCAAAACAATTAAAAATGTTAAGGGCTTTTGAAGAATAAGATGGGAATTCTTGATCAGATAACACAAATGAGAAGCCAAGGAATGAGTGATGACGATATAATTGAGCAATTGCAGGAAAAAGGAATACCTCCAAAAGTAATTAATGATGCTTTAAACAATGAGCAGATAAAGAAGGCTGTTTCTGATGAATATGAAGCACCTGCTCCTTCAAACCAGGAAAATTATCAAGAACCCCAAGAAAGCGCTGATTATTATTCACCAGAACAAAATCCGCAGGAAACCTATTCCCCACAGGATTACAGTCAAGGGTACGAATATTCTGGGGGAGGATTGGATACAAGCACCATCATTGAAATAGCAGAACAGGTTTTTTCGGAAAAGAGTCAGAATATTCAAAGGAAGGTTGATGATTTGACAGAATTCAAGGCAGTAATCAATTCAAAGGTTGATGCCATGTCTGAAAGATTGAGAAGAATAGAGATGATGATTGACAAACTTCAGATTACAATATTAGAAAAAGTGGGCTCTTATGGAAACAATTTGGAAAACATAAAAAAAGAAATGTCAATGATGCAGGATACTTTTGGCAAGGCAGTCGGTAGGAAACCTCAGCAAATACAAAGACAAGAAAATCAAAATGAAAATGTTTCAAAACCACAAAAATCTTTTCCTAAAGGAATGAATAAAGAACAGTAAAAAATTTAGGCTGTTGAAGTTAATTTTTGGATTATTGCCGGAATTACATTTTTCTCTGGCTTAGTTGAACCCCATGCCCAAGCTATAACCCCACCAATAACAATCACTGGTAAAAGCCACCCGGCATTGTCCGCCAGCCAATTTGGAATGCCATAATCCAAAAAGGGTTCATTAAATGAGGTACCAATAACTATGGCAGCAATTACTCCTGCAATAAGAATCATTAAACCCACCGGCCACTTTGCTTCTTTGTTAACCAAACCCAAAACAATTATAATTACCAAAATTACTGCAAGCCACATTCCAAGTCTTGGGAATATCTGGGCGAAAAAATTTGTTACAAAACCAAACTGCAACGCCATTAATCCTACTGCAACTGCTATGACTGCATTAATTGCATTATTATCGCCAAGAACCCTTATTTTGGATAACACTCCGAAAATTATGACAAAAATTAACAAAAATGGAAGAACCAGTGTGAAAAAACTCATCTGTTCTAAATACATTAACAAATCACCAAAATTCCCACCGGCAAAACTGAATGGTGCCAGGAATGTCTCAATCATGTTAAAATTTATGAAAACCACTTTAAATATATTTCTTTAAATTACCCACTTTTTGCTTTACCGCCACCAATTAATACAATAGCGATAGCGGCTGCAATTGCAACAACAAAAGCGGCATTAGTCCAAAATGTTTTGCTCCAAGGCTGATAAAACAAAGTGTCAATCAAATTATTGTGAATTCCCATCGCCCAAATAGTAGCTCCGACAACTGCAACGACACTTACTCCTAAGGCAGCATATTTTAATTTTCCCTCTTTGAATGTTGCCGATTCTCCAACCAAGAATCCCCACAATACCAACAGCACAAAAACTATAACAAGCGCAACTGACAGGAACAAAATCATATTGCCGACAACTTCTTTCGGATAGACAACCCCGACAAAAATCAAACCAACAACAAACGCAACCATCGCATTCAGTTGTTTTTTATCAGTGCCAAGAACACCTGTTTTCTCAAGGACTGCAAACACTATGGCAAAAACCAAAACAAAGGGAAGAATGAATTTGGTTACTATCCAATTTTGCAAAATCGTTATTTCTGCCATGATTAAAAATTATGAAAATAAGTTTAAATACATTTCTAGGGGAATTAGGCAGCTTGCACTTCTTCCACTTCAGAGTCCATGCTTGGCAAAGCAGCTCTGTTTATTATGAAAATATCACTGACCGCCCTTACAAACCGGTGAGGTATGACAACTCCCCTTGCTCCGCCTATCAATGAAGTCACTCCTCCGGAAACTTTGATTCTCCAGCTGTCAACCTTGTTGTTGCTAAGATTGGCTTCTTCCACCTCTCCAAAATACGCTCCAGAGTCAGTGTAAACTCTTAGCCCCATAATCTCACTCATTTTTCTAACCTGCATACGTAAAATCATTATATCTTCTTTAAATATTTTTCCGTGACAAAGAATATACAAAAATTTATAAGAAGTCGCTTCATGATAATGCCATGTTCACAAAAAAAGAGATAATTGAGATCTCAGTCATACTTCTAATCCTTTCTTTTTCACTAAGCCTTGTGAAATCAGTGGAAATTTTTCTGTATGCGCTGCTTATGATTTTCGTTGTTGTTGGATTTAACCTAGCTGTAAAAAAGATTGCAAGTTTCTACCTAGATTCAGAAATGGAAGTTCGCATATGGGAAGTGGAAAGATTCGGCTTCAAACCAAAACGACATTTCAAAAAACCTGTTCCTATGGGGGGGATATTGCCCTTAGTCACAACAGTTCTTTCTTTTGGGGCACTTACATGGCTCGCTTCACTGGTATTTGACGTAAAACCCAAAATTTACAAGGCAGCTAGAAGACATGGGTTGTACGCATTCTCTGACATGACTGAATATGAAATAGGATTGATTGCAGCTGCAGGAATTATTATGAATTTTGTTCTGGCAATTGCCGCATATTTGATAGGGTATGACGAGCTGGCAAGACTGAGTATTTACTATGCATTTTTTAATATGATTCCCATCTCAGATCTCGATGGTAACAAGATTTTCTTCGGAAGTATAATAATGTGGAGCTTCCTAGCTGCAATAACATTGGTTGGAATAGGATATGCTTTGCTTATTGTGTAAAAAGTAATTTAAAGAACTCAGCGCTGAAAAAGTATGGATTTTTTAAAAGAACTGTCTCCAAGAGATTATCAGATAAAAATAGCTGAAACATGCATAAGAAGTAATTGCTTGGTTGTAATTCCGACTGGACTTGGTAAAACTCTTATTGCATTAATAGTAACTATTGAAAGAATGAAACAGTTTCCTGGAGAAAGAGTTTTGTTTCTGGCTCCCACAAAACCATTGGCTGAGCAGCATTTCAAATACTTCAAAAAGTATCTCCCTGAGCTGTTCGCAGAAATGAATTTGTTTACGGGAAACATAAATGCAGAAAAAAGAAAGAAAATTTGGCAAAATACAGAAATAATATTTTCAACACCCCAATGCATAGCAAATGACGTAAAAAACAGGCTCTACAATTTGAATGACGTATGTCTGCTTATCGAGGATGAAGCACACAGATGCCTGAAAAACTACGATTATACTTCAGTTGCTTATGCATACAAAGCTCAGGCACAAAATCAAAGAATAATTGGTCTAACTGCTTCACCAGGAAGTGAAAAGTCAAAAATACAGCAAATATGCAAACACCTTTCTATAGAAGAAGTCGAACTAAGAACAAGAGAGAGTGAAGACGTAGCAAAATATTTGCAGGAACTTACATTCGAAAAAGTCTCATTGGAATTCCCGGCAGAGTTTGAAATAGTAAGAAACCAACTAAGGAGAATCTTTGGAAGGTGTGTCGAGCAATTAAGGGCAAGAAGTTTGATTTTTGGATCCACCTCAAAAACTGAATTGATAAATTTGCAAAAAAAGATTTCATTTGCCTTGTCTTCGGGAAATAAGAATTTTAGTTATATTGCAGGGGCAAGCATCTGTGCTCAAGCAATAAAAATTCAGCATGCTCTGGAACTGCTCGAAACACAAACACTAAGTGGTTTCATAGATTACATGAAGGAATTGGAAAAGCAGGCAAAAAACAAACAAAGCAAAGGGGTGATAAAACTTGTTGAAAGTAATGAATTTCAGGCGGCACTGAAAGTTGCCGAACACATATTTGAAAGTGGGAGAGAACATCCTAAAATACAAAAGACTCTCGAGCTGATAAATGAAAACGGAGGCAAAGTGATTATTTTCACACAATTTAGAGATACTGCTTCAATATTATCAAAAAAAATCAGTGAAACACTAAAATTAAATTCTAAAATGTTTGTTGGGCAAGCAAAGAAAAAAGATACCGGAATGAACCAAAAAGAGCAAAGAGAAATCCTAAATGAATTTGCTGAAGGGAAAATAAATGTCCTTTGCGCAACATGCATTGGAGAAGAAGGAATTGATATCCCTGAAGTCAACACAGTCATATTTTACGAGCCAGTAGCTTCAGCAATAAGAACAATTCAAAGAGCGGGAAGAACGGCAAGGCTTATGGAGGGAAAGCTCATAATTTTGATAACTAAAAATACAAGGGATGAAAGTTACTATTATGTTGCAAAGGCTAAAGAAAAGAAAATGTACTCGGCAATAAGTTCTATAAAAGATGAATTAAAAGGAGGAGCTCAAAGGACTTTTGAAGGATTTTGAAATGAAAGAAATTTTTGAATTGTTTAAGAAAGTGGATAGAATCAAAGAAAAACCCCTTGTAAAGATAGAGGTGGATTACAGAGAAAGAAATTCATCAGTAATAATAGAGCTGGCTTCTTTGGGAATTGATATAGATTTTAAAGAATTGAAGGTGGCCGATTATTTAGTAAGTGATGTGGCAATTGAAAGAAAGACAGTTTTTGATTTTATTTCCTCAATGAAAAATAAAAGATTGATAAGGCAGCTTGAAGAGCTGCAACAATATCCCAATAAATTGTTGGTAGTTGAAGGAATTGATGAACAGGAACTCTACACGGATTCTGATGAAAGGATCGGAATGCACCCAAATGCAGTGAGGGGTTTTTTGCTTTCAATTTTGCTTAAATATAAGGTTCCAATAATATTTACAAAAGATTATAGAGACACCGCTAGATTTATTTCAGTTCTATCAAGGAAAAAGGCAAAGGAAATGCCATTAAACGTTTCTAAAAGATACTTGAATAAAAAAGAAAGGATGCAGTTCATTCTTGAGGGGTTTCCGGGAATAGGGCCAAAAACCGCTCGAAAATTATTGAAGAAATTCAAAAATCTAAGGAATATCTTTAATGCATCGGAGGAAGAAATAAAGGAAGAAATAGGAAAAAAGGCGGAAGTATTTAGATTGGTTAATGAAAAATACTAATATTAAATCACCTCAGCCAATATTTTTGCAGCTAACTTGACAGTTAAATTATTTTTATTAAAATCTTTTTCCAAATCAATTTCAACGATATCAATACCCCGAAAATTTTTTAGTTTATTTAGTCGCTGAATAATGTATAAGAATTCCCTACTACTTAATCCCCCAGGTTCCGGCGAAATCACGGAAGGCACAAATGCGGGATCAATTACATTCATGTCAATTGAAATGTATAAATCCTTCCCAAAAGAAAATTCCATTATCATATCGCAAGTATCCTCAAGATCCTGGAATAATTGATTCATGTTTATGGTTTTTATCTTATGCTTCTGAATAAATTCAAATTCTTTATCAGATATGTTCCTTATTCCCACAAGTAAAATATTCTCTACAGGAAAACCTTTTTCAATTATCATCCTAAGCCACCCCTTATTATTGGGATATTTAGAAGATATTTCCAGATCGGCGTGCGCATCAAAAACAATAAGGCATGGTTTTTTTGAATATTCCAAAAATACCTTCAAAATAGGATAACTAATCGAATGGTCTCCCCCTAAAAAAACAGCCTTAGACTTATTTCCAAAAGTCCCTAAAGAATTTTTTTCAATTAATTCATCCGATTCCTTTAAATTCGAATTATTTACATGTATTTCTTCAAAGTCCAATAAACCATAATCGATTCTTTTTCCAGCCTCACTCATATTAATATTCTTTAACTCTTTTACAATGGCATTCCCGGAATTTCTGCATCCTTTTGGATTTTCACCACTCACTCCCAGAACCTTAAAAATATGCATAATTATGAAAAAAGCTTGAAGTTTTTAAGACTAATGCAAATGTATTTTACATTCCATAAAAGCTTAAATCCTATCCTTTTATGTTATTTTCATGAAGGCGGTCACTTTGCTTAAAATTGAGGGATTCGTGAGGCCAATCACAGTAAGAATTCTTCACCCTAAAAAAGTTGTTTCAGTGTATTCCGAAAACCGTTTGGCGTTTCTAAAAAAATTGCATGAAGATCTTCCATCAAAAATGTATTTTCCTCCAAAAAAATTCAGAAGAAGATTATGGGGATTGGAATTCAGATCTCCCATAATGAATTCTGCCGGAATGTTCAAAAACGGAGAAGGCTATGAGATAACTTCAAGACAGGGTGCGGGAGCATACTTGGGAGGAACTGGAACATTCAACAACAGAAAAGGGAATGAAAAGGAAGGAATATTTCTGCCTTTCGCACCATATCCTTCATCTGGTGCTGCGTCAAACTGGCTTGGATTGCCAAATGATGGGGATCTGGCAAACTCAGAAACTGTGAAATATTTCAGAAGAATTGAAGGTATGCCAATAGGATGGAGTGTAATGGGTTCCCCCGACTACCAAGGTGAAGAGAAACTAAGGCATCTGATTGAAAGCATGAAATTATATGAAAAAGCCGGCGTTGATTTTCTTGAAATAAATGAAAGCTGCCCAAATACGTCACACGGCAAACCACAGGATGATGATCTGGCAAACAGATTGAAATATATAAAAAAGAATTTCTTAAGTCTGAGGCAAAGAAAGTTGCCAATAATAGTAAAATTCTCGAATGACACAGAATTGGAACAAGTTCATCCTTTGTTAGATATGCTGTTTGAATTTGGATTTGATGGAGTAAATTTTGGAAATACCTCTACATTGTATGATAAACGAAAAGAAAAAATTCACAAAAATGACAAAAGAGTTTATGACTATTTTACAAAAACATTTGGCGGTGGAGTTAGCGGAAGGCCATTAAAGGAATCTTCATTCATGTTGGCATCTAAAGCAGTCAAATATCTCAGAATAAAGCCACCGAAACAGGAGTTTCATGTTATAAGAACCGGTGGAATAGAAAATATAAATGATATCACGGCCTCGGAAAAGGCCGGAATTTCCCTGAACCAGTGGTTTACAGGATATTTTGATAACTTGGCTAAAAACGGACATAAGGTGTACGAAAATATGTTTGAGAGCTAACTGGGAATCAGGGCAAAAAAACTATAATTTTTCAGTTTGGCAAGATTTCTTACATCCTGTAGTTTTACATTCTTGATGTTTTTCTCGAAATCATACAATTCTTCTGCCTTGCCTTGGGACTCATAATACAATAAATTGCTCATCTGGTGTAAGGAATCTTCATTGAATATTTTGTGGTTTCCGATTATCTGCTCTTTTACCTGATTCAGTTCACTTTCAGTTAAGGAATCTGCAACTTTTCTGAATTCCTCCAATATGAGCTTTTTGACGGTCTGTATATGCTCTTTTGAAGTTCCAACATAAATCATTGTATGGGAAAAATACTTGTTTATGTCCGCAAACGAATTAACTTGATATGCCAGATTTCTCTTCTCTCTTATCTCTATGAACAATCTGGAAGACATCCCGTGAGCCATTAAATAAGTTAGAACGGTGGAAGCAAAACTTTTTTTATCATCATACAAGGGAGAATGATAGGAAAGAATTAGATTGGCCTGTGTTATTCCTTTCCTCTTTTCAATCTTTGACGCATTTTTTCTCTTTATGTTTAACATTGAGGATTTTCCTTTTTTGTTGCCAAAATTTGCTTCTGCAAACCTTACTATTTTATCAAAATTAGCATTACCAACAACACACAGAATCATATTGTTTGGCTGGTAAACCTCCCTGAATCTTTGTACTATCTTTTTTCTGTTTATTGATTTCAGGGTTTTTACGGCTCCCGTGATGGTAACGCCAAATGGTTTATGATACAGAAGTTCATGAGTCTTGTCAACACAGTAAATGAAAGGATCGTCCCTCCTCATTTTTATTTCTTCAAATATTACCTTTCTTTCCCTGTCAATTTCTTCCTGATCAAACAAAGGATTTTTTAGAATGTCAGATAAAACATTCAATGCCGTAAAAAGATGATTGCTAGGAATTTTGCAAAGATATACAGTCAAATCCTCACCAGTAGAGGCATCAAATACACCGCCGTTTTTTTCTATTTCTTCCGATATTTGTTTTGAAGTTCTTGTAGGAGTTCCTTTAAATGGCATATGTTCAATAAAATGGGAAATTCCTTTTTCATTCAATGCTTCATTCATGCCCCCACACCTTACAGCAATACCAACGCTAACAATAGGTATGTTTCTTTTTTCAAAAATAACAGTCATGCCATTTTTCAGTGTTTTTCTTCTAAAGTTTTTAAGCATTCTGTAAGAATAATTTGCAAATATATAAATCTGACTAGCATCATTTTTTACTAAAAACTATATATTTTTCATCACCCGTTTCAAATTGATCCAATGTATTAAAATTATTTTTAACGAAATCCATAATCCATTTTCTATTTACCATAAATTTTTTTCTTTTAATCATGCTTCTGGTAGCAAAACTGATAACTATTTTATCTGAAATTCGAGATAATTCAGTTAAAAGTTTCTTGGAATAATCTCTTTCCATCATTTCCAGAGAATCTATAGTCTTAAGTAAGAAAACTATTCTTGGTTTTTTCTCTTTTAAAATCAATTTTTTTATTTCTTCCAAATCAAAAAGACTCAAATGGAAAGCCCTTGCATCAAAATTATTTTTCTCAAAATAAGAATTCATTAAATTGACAAGCTGTCCTACAGCCTCAACAGCAATGTAATTTACATTCAATTTTAGTTTTTCAAAATATTTATAGGAAAAACCATTAATTCCTGCACCAAGATCAATTACTGTTGAATTATTGCCAATTATTCTAGAATAAATCTCTCCGTAATAAATCAATCTTTCTCTCGTTGAAAGATGTTTCTTCAAAATCCATTCTTCATCTTTATTTTTTGGTAGTAATAGTTTCTTGCTGGTAAAAGCAGAAAATACTTTCCTCAACAGATCTCTGGTTAATTTTATTTTCTCTTCATCAGAATATTTAATCTTATCAAATTTCTCAAAAGCGATAAGAACATCTCTTTCTGGAAGTTGAGAGAATTCCTTTTTCTCTGTTATTTTTCTTATAATTTCCTTTTTATTCATTATATTTAGTGTTTAATTAAATTTTTAAGTTATGCCTATATTAAAAGAATATGGCAAGCACAAATCAATCCCCCCAATATCAGAAGGCACAGTCTATGTTTCTTAGTGCACAAACAAATGAAGAAAGACTAAAATGGTTGGAAGAAATGATAAAAGAATGCCCCCGCCATAAAAGTTCAGAGAAGATGCTTGCAAACCTTAAGACAAGGTACATCAAGCTTAAGGAAAAAATAGAGTCGCTGAAGAAAGCCTCAAAAGGCAGCACAAGAAAGGGCATCAAAAAAGAAGATATGCAAGCAGTAATAATTGGTTTTACAAATTCTGGTAAATCCTCAATGATGTCTGAACTAACAAATCTAAAACCAACTATAAGTGAAAATATTTTTACTACACAAGAACCTAAAGTTGGAATGATGAATTATAACAATGAATTACAAATCCAACTTATTGAAATTCCTGCAATTGATTCTGAATATTATAACCGAGGACTTGTAAATACTGCAGAAGTGATTGTGATGCTTATAACAGACCTAAGGCAGATAGATGAAATAAAAAAAGAACTTGATAAGACAGTCGGAACAAAGATTATTGCTTTCAACAAGTCTGATTTACTAAGTGAGAATGAAAAAAGAAAGATGCACGCTAATCTACAAAGTAAAAAATACAATTTTGTAATAATTTCAACAGAAACGGGTGATGGATTAAAAGAGCTAAAAGACAAAATCTTCAAAAGTTTTAAAAAAATTAGAGTTTACAGCAAAGAACCAGGAAAACCTAAATCAAACAGGCCTGTTATTCTTGAATCTGGAAGCACAGTTGGAGACGTTGTAAAGAAACTTTTCAAAACAACCACAATAATAAAAGAGTCCACAGTTACTGGGCCAAGTAGTAAATTCCCAAACCAAAAAGTCTCTTTAAAGCACGAATTAAAAGACTTGGATGTTGTAGAATTCAAAACCAAATAGTTATCTAGTAATTTTCATAGCCTTAACAGATTCATATAATTTTTTGGCTTCTTTATTTTTCTCAAAATGCTCTCTTACAGGTTTTATCAATTTGTCAAGTTCTAAAGCACAAGTTTCTTTCAAGTCCATAGGATGCAGCTTCTTGGCAATGTAATCATCTTCCATTTGTAAATATGACTTGTAAGTTTTGTCTCCACCAAACTTTTCTGGCCTTTTTATAGTTACAGACTCAGCATTTTTGAAGATTATGTGTTTGAAATACTCCAAAATAGGATTTCCCAAAATAATTCCTTCGGGGCAGTATGCTCCTTTCATTTTCTCCCTTAGCTCGCTTAGAGTATCATGCATATAAATAGCAGACTTGGGATTTGACTTTGACATTTTAGATGCCATCATGGTTTCTTCAGCATCTCCTTTTTCTTGTATTCCTTGAAGTCCAAGTAAAATATGGTGATGTATTGCAACTGGTTTTTTCCATTTCAATTTTTCTGCAACATCTCTTGCTAGCATATTTGCTCTTCTTTGGTCCATTCCTAACTGGCAAATATCAATATTCATATGGAAAATATCTGCAACCTGCATGCTTGGATAAAATAATTGTGCGGTGCTAATCTCTTCTGTGGAGCTTCTCCCTGCAATGGTCAAAGATTTCTTTGTTCTGTTAAAACTGGTTTCTTTGGCAATCCTTAGAACCTTATCCCAATAATTAATATCATCCATTATTTCACTTGCCCATACAATTTCAACCTTGTCCATCTCTATTCCTGAAGCCTTCCAAACCTCAATAAAATATTTTCCGGCAAGTTGTATGTTCTTTAAGTCTCCCCCAAGTTTATTATTAATGAGTCCGAAATAATCTGCTAGATACAACTTGAAATGTATTCCTGCCTTAAGTATGTTCTTCAGGTTAGTTGCTCTCAAAAGACCAAAATGTATAGGTGCAATACCTGAAGGCTCAAAACCATCGTAAGCAGTAATTTTTTTCCCAGATTCAAACAACTTCCTTAACTCCTCTTCACTGACAATCTCTTGAGCAAATTCTTTAATCAATTCAATTTTTTCATTAGTAGTTAATTTGTTAGCCATTTTAAAAAAACAAGAAGATAATTATTAAATGTTTTTATCTATACTTAAACAGACCCCACAATCTATCTAAAATAGTTTGCCCAGTAATTGTGCTATTTGTGGTTAAATTTGTAGTATTAGTTCCTGAAGCAATGCATGCTCCATTGCTACAACCATTTAAACAATCATAATAAGTTGTAACTAGGGCATTGTTAGCGCACGAATGCTCAACAACTGAGGTAGCAGGATAGTTTCCATCAATAGGTACCCCGTTAATCCCATTACAAATTTCTAAATAGGTTGATGTGCTACCCACAATTGTTAGTGACACTGTTCCTTGCATATCGTAATTTACTCCTCCATCTGAATCCGTACATATAGAAGTCTGATTAGTTGTAACATTATTGGAAGTTTTATTCGTCACATTTATAGACGTTGTACTTGTATTAGTTTGATTATTTGAAATCGTAGAGGGATATGATCCAAAATAAATCTCAGTACTATTCCAGTAACACCTAATCGTACCATTGGTGCTACCAACCGGAATGACATTTGGATTTAATGAGGCTTGTTTGAAACAAAGTTCTTTAGCAGAAGAAATATTTGTCCCGCCTATTTTGATTTCACCCATCGAGGTTCTTACCCCATTCTTATAATAGTAATAATTAGCATATTCGTGAATATATATTGCATTCGAAGGCCAGACATATTCAAATTCCCCATCATAATAAAGCCCAGGATATTCCTTGTTTGGGTAATAGCTAGAAACTGTGCATTTTATTTTTACGCCTTCCCCTGATTTCAAAGAAGATTCGTAGAATTGTGTAAACACCGAAGGAGTATAACTGAAACACAAATCTTTCAAACTTAGACTATTTTGAGTTTTATCTACTGTAAAGCGATGGAAATCAGATTCTCCCATAACAGTTCCGGGATAATTTAAGAAAATCCTAATATAATAAAGCTGTTCACTTAATCCACTTGGATTTGTTGTATTAGGAGTTGTAGTTGTCTCATTTTTACCAACATTCGGAACTGAATAAATAGTTGTCTGACTTCCACTCGAGCCACCACCTCCACCTCCCCCACCGCCACCAGAACTGCCTACAAAATTTGAAAATCTTGGATATTTGGCAACAAAGTTTTCTCTTGTCGCTTCAGGAATATTTTCATTAATGCTTTGTGAAGTCTGCTGCGAAACTTGCTCTCCTTTCGAAGGATTAAATCTTGTCAATGCATTGATAGCTTCTTCTCTTCCCTTGGCACTGTTTTCAACAGCCTTCTCGATAGAAGGCCTTGCCTTTTCAGGAACTGACTCTAAAACCCTGGCCAACACAGTTAAGTGTTTTGTAGTCTGATCTGCAACCTTTTCCGCAATGTTTTCATCAGATTGTGCTCTCTCTTGTAATTTTGTTATGGACTTTTCATAATATTCTAAAGACTTAGTTAATGCTACCTCATTTTGTGATTCTGCCATAGCCACTACTTCAGCAGCTTTTTCATCTGCAACAGATTCAGGAGATTGAAACGTGTCAAAAAACACATCAAGAAAATAAAAAGGACTATCGGGAGTAATACCTGGAGAACCCAACTCTTCGGCTTGTGCACTAACAAATACAGAAAATACAATCAATAAAGTTAGGAAAAGAACAAATGTTTTCATAATAAAAAAATGTAAATTGGATTTTTAATTATTTTTATCTGTAATAATAGTCAAAGAATTTGTTCTCGGCAATTATCTGTCCAGTAACAGTTCCACTACTTTCTCCTGAACTAGTGCTTGTAGTAGAACTTCCACTTGATTCTGTAGTTGTCCCTGGGCTACTAAATTCTCCACTAGGTGGTTGAGTAAACTCTCCTTGAGGAGGTTGTTGGAATTCGCCTTCGGGTGGTACAAAGCCTTCTGGAGGTATGAATCCTTCGGGTGGAACGAATCCCTGAGGAGGTTGTTGATTGTTAAATTCTTCCCTACGGAAATCCTCTCTGAATTGGTCCTGATTTCTTTCCCTGAATTCCTCTTTGAAGTTGTCAAAATGGCATCTACATTCTCCTCCTGAAAAGTCCCATGCTCCGCCTTCAGCCCTACAGCTTTGTGCACACTGCATTTCTGCCTGCTTAGTCTCCTTAAATCTCTCATCAAAACTCTTCACCCCTTGTGTTGCTCCATCGTAGCAAGCAAGTCTTGCCCGTGTGTCTTGAATGCTTCTGCAGTTTCCTCCGAATCCACTAGGAGGCCCAAATCCGGGTTTTCCAGTTCCAGGACCTCCTTCAAAGCCCTGGCTTCTCATTAGTTGTTCACATTTTCTAGGGTCATTTCTTCCCTCTCCTGTAATGCCTGCATCAATGCATTCTTGAGGTGCATTAGATTGGAACATGAACTTTCCACATTCTTTGTGGTTTGTCAAACCAGCGTCAATGCATTCCTGAGGTGCGTTTTGCTCAAACATGATCTTTTCGCAAATTTCTCTTGCCTGCCTCTCATTTTGAACATTTGCTTTAATTAATTCATCTTTACACTCTGGAGGTGCGTGGGTCTGAATCATTATTTTCATGCATTCTTTAGGGCTTGTAGCACCAGCTTTCCTGCATTCAGATGGCATGTGTGCATCAAGTCTCGATTCTGAAACATCTCCCTCGAGCTTATCCATAACATCTTGCAAATGAGGAGGAAGTTCTGGCATTTCAAGATTGTCCATTTCCTCGCATGCTTCTTCATTGCCTTCAATGTCGCAGGCTACAACTAATGGGGCTGCTATCGAACACATTTCTGCAAATTCAGCGAATGGGATCTCTTCACACTTGCATTCTTGTCCCGAAGTCTCAAAGCACTGGCCCATGATTCTTCCGAATTTTTCAGCCTCTGCCCTTTGCTCATCAGTCAAATCCCTATCAAGTTTTTTATGCCAGTCCGGGGCATCATCTTCACTCTTGCATACGCGAGCATATTCAGAAGGATCTAATTTAGCAAGATTTTCACAAAGCTCTTTAATTTTAGACGCAATTTCCGCGGCAGTAATTATTCTTTTCTCACCCTCAATTACATCATCAACAAACTCACCCCTGTCTTCCTCAGGAATCTCACTCTCAATTTCTCTTAAAGTATTATGAATTGCTGATGCGCTTCTCCTTGCTTCATCTCTTTCCTCAGGAGAAACTTCCTTTTCAAAATTATCTGCATGTGTTTTATATCTTCCAAGCGCCACTCTTGCTTCATCTATCTTACCTTCTTGAACCATCGCCTTTATTTCGGCGACTTTCTTCTCTCTATTTTCTATATCATCCCTAAACTTCTCCAAAATTCCAGACTCAACAAAATAAAACCCAGAATCAGGGGTTATTCCTCCACTTACTTCAAGTTCTACTCCCTCTTCAAATTCAGTATCATCCTGTGAATCAGATTGAACTTCAAGCTCTGCTCCGGAACTTGTAGGGTTATGCGAATCAGCAAGAACAAAAGCCGAATTTACAAGAAGCACACCTAAACATATGAGAGAAAATAAAAACAACCCCTTGTTTTTCATTTCAGCTAAAAGAAAAAAGTGTTTATAAATATTTATGTTACTCGAAATAATTTTATTCTTAATTTTGGGAATATTTTTTGGAACAATATGCGGATTAATTCCCGGAATTCACATAAATTTAGTTGGTGCTTCGTTGGTTTTTCTTTCCGTATCTCTGCTTTCTGATCTAAATCCAATTTATCTTGTTGTGTTTATTGTTTCAATGTCTATTAGCCAGACGTTTATCGATTTTATTCCAGGAATCTTTCTCGGATGTCCGGATACCGATACTGCATTGTCAACTTTGCCAGGACATCAGATGTTAAAAAAAGGGGAAGGATATGAGGCAGTCATGCTAACATCTTTTGGATGTTTAATGGGTGTGTTTATTCTGATTTTAGTTTCAATCCCGTCAATTTTTGTAATCCCAAAAGTTTACGATAAAATTGAGCCATTTGTCCCTTATTTATTGATAGCAGTGTCTCTTTCACTGGTTTTGTCTGAAAAGAAAAAATTTAACGCTTTGTTTGCATTTCTTATTTGTGGAATTCTTGGTTTTTTGGTGCTTAATATGACTATTAATTCAGAAATGTTTTTGCTTCCATTATTGACTGGATTGTTCGGAAGTTCTATGTTATTGATAAGCATAAAAAATAAAACTAAAGTTCCAAGACAGAAAATTACCGAACCCCGAATAAAAACATTTAAACCAATTGCAGGAGCAATTATGTCATCTCCAATCTCCATTTTTCTTCCAGCAATAGGAAGCGGCCAGGTAGCGATTATTGGAACAAGTTTGGTAAACTTAAACAATAAGGGGTTTTTGTTTTTGCTTGGAGCGACAAACGTTCTTATTATGGGTTTTTCTTTTTTTGCATTGTACACAATAGACAAAACAAGAACGGGATCTGCAGTAGCAATACAGCAAATTTTGGGAAATATTTCGGCAAATATTTTCATTTTGATCCTAATAACAATTTTAATAACAGGAATAATCTCTTTTTTTATTACAAAATTTTTAGTTAAATATGCATCACAAATCATAGAAAGAATTAATTATACCAAGCTTTCTATTTACATACTGATTTTTGTTACAATAATTATAACTATTTTCTCTGGGTTTTTGGGATTAATCGTATTCGTAGCATCCACTTTGACGGGAATATATGTAATCTCCATGGACGTTAAAAAAACAAACATGATGGGTTGTTTGATTGTTCCAACAATTATTCTTTACTTATTCTAATATATTATTTAATCTATTAAGCTTGTTTCTAACCATTCTTTTACATCCATAGGATATTTTCCGTCAAAACAATGGGCAGTCAACATCTCCGGTGGTAATCCAATAGCATCAATAACCCCTTTCAATGAAATATATCCAAGAGAATTTACCCCGATAAATTTAGCAGTTTCTGGAATTGACATACGAGACGCAATCAAATTTCTATACCTAGGTAAATCAATACCAAATGGATCTGGATGAATTAAGGGAGGCGAACCAATCATCATATCAGCGCTGGCAGCTCCGCCAATACCTAAAATC
>CAZIET010000004.1:0-4796 GCA_964538405.1 Candidatus Woesearchaeota archaeon | reverse complement strand
ATTATTATATCTATCGCAGTATTACCTTTAACAATTGAGTCATCTACCACTATCACTCTTTTTCCCCTTAATACACTTGGAATAGGATTTGATTTCATGCTTATCATCTGTCTTTTTTGATGAGAATCTGGAGTAATAAAAGTCCTGTGTACATATCTGTTCTTAATCAAGCCTTGACGATGGGGTATTCCTAATTGTTCACTATATCCAATTGCCATAGGGGTAGCAGAATCCGGTACTTCAATTACAATATCTGCATCGCGTGGATGCTCTTTGGCAAGATTTACTCCAATATTAAATCTCACTTGCCAAACGTTTTTACCCAACAGCATGCTATCGAGACGGGCAAAATATATGAACTCAAAAATATCCAATTTTTGTTGGCCTTTTTCCAGTATTACGGATTTTAACTCTTCTCCTGGTTCAAATATAACCATTTCTCCCGGCAAAACATCTCTTAAATATATGGCACCTACTGCATCCAAAGCACATGTTTCGGAAGCAATAATATACCCCCCATTTAATTTTCCGATAGAAAGTGGCCTGATTCCAAATTTGTCTCTAAAGGCAATTAATTTATTTTTATCCATTACTAATGTTGAAAATGCCCCTTCAAAAAGAGAATAACTTTTTGCAACAGCTTCTTCTACCGGAATACTTTGTGAATTAACATAATAAGAAATTGCCCGTTGCATCTTTTCAGAATCATTTAACCCGGTAGGGTCAATATTATTGTCTTCTAAAAAAACAGTTAATTTTTTTGTTATGGGTAAATTGCCATTGTGGGCCAACGCAACATTTTCGTGCTTATCTATAACTGGCTGAGCATGCTTTATATCGGTTCCTCCTGATGTCGAATAACGGTTATGACCTATTGCCATCGAGCCAGGTAAATTATTATTGAACAAATTTTCATCATAAACATGGGCCACTAATCCCTGACCAACATGCCTGTAGAGTTTTTCTCCATCTGATGTAACCATGCCTGAACTTTCCTGCCCCCTGTGCTGCAAAGCAAACAAACCAAAGAAAGTAATTCTGGCTGCTTCAAAATCATTACTTGATACTCCAAAAACACCACACATCTTTGCTATAATCCCTCATCAAGGAAAAATCCAAAATTAATTTTTAAAGATTTGTGTGAAAATCAGAACCACTTTTTCAAAGCCTCTTGTTTTTCAGTTTCTTTTCCAAAAATACTTTCAATATGTCTTTTGATTAACTCAAGATTTTGCCTCATATAGTCTGATGGTTTGTATTTCTCTACCAAATCAATTGCAGGCTCCAAATACTTCTTTATTCCCCCCTCATTTACTGTGAAAATTAATTTTCCACCACATACAGTACAAACTCCATTCAAGGGTATTCTTCTTAAAATCTCATTACATTCCACACATCGGAATGTTTGCGTGGAAAACTTTCTCAGATTACCCCTAAGATCTTTTATGAAATGCTTGTCAATAACCAATCTAGCCGTATCGGCAGTATTTACCGCCCGTATTTTCTCGACTAGATTCATTTGATGTTGTAACTTATCCTGCATTGTAAGCAGGGATTTGTATGAAGAACAGAGAATACCATCATTAATGTTTGAAGTATTATGTGTGAAACCCACACCCACAAAAGTATCTTTTCCTTCTTTTACGGCTGTCTTGACATTATTGATCCTTATCTCAGAGGAATGTTTTCTTAATTCAGCTGACCTGTACAACTCCAAGGGGTACTCATATGTCATTTCAAAATCCATAATCTGGTCATCAACTTCTCCTGCACTTATTTTTGCATTCAAAACTAAAGGGGCATCCTGTGTTCCTCCACGGTGCTTCGGCAAAAATTCAAACGAAAAGTTAAGAAGGACATCGGTCAACAACATTACTGCAGCCTCATCCCCGTCGCAATCTCTTCTCATAGCGGCATGCATATAAGGGCTCGCGAACAATCCTTGGGTGTTCGAAAATCCAATAAACCGGCATATCACTCCGGCACAATTGTGAGGGGCCATACATACCCCTAATTGCCCAACCAGATCTTCTCTTTTTTTGACATTATGAAATTTATTCATCTTGTACAATCTCAATAGAAGTGAATCAACAAAATTACAGATTTTAACAAGAACATCATCTGCTTTTTCATCACCAGATTCAGAACAACTTGGAAGAATAACATCATGTGGTTTTAATTCTAAAATCTGTTCTTTATCAATAAGATCTTTTCCGTAAATATCTTTATCATAACCCAGTTCTTTCAGTTTTTCAACACTTGTAAAAATTTCCTTTGGCTTAAAGGCAATTATTGGAAGTTCTGTAGCGTCAAATCTTATTGTTCCGTCCTTATTTACCTGTAAGTCATACATCGCCCTTAAAATCCCTTTGGCTAAATGTTCTAGTTTATGACTCCCAGAAGAAGTTCCCCTTACGCCTTTGATTAATTGGGGGATGTCTCCTTTCTTTATCCCTATTTTCTCGATAGTCTTGTCAAAATAATGATTTATATCAATTGTTTGTGTACGATATGAAAATGAAATATTATGTTCACTACAAGGCTGAAAGAAACTATTTTCGCATTTAGGACAGTAGTATTTAGATCTTGTTGGAGAGCTGCATGATTCACATAAAGAAAAAATTGTTTCTTTATTACAGTTATTGCAATAATAGATTGGAAATGAGCTTCTTATTTTTCCGACTTCACGTGCAGCATTTAAATTTCTGAACTTTCCACCTTCATTTCCAACGGGAAAAAGGATATTTGGACTTCCAATTAATTTTCTTAATTTGGCTTTTTCTGGACGACCCATTCTCGCACCGATAAAATCCCCGGCTTTATCTTTAATCTCAAACATAGACAAAGAATTTATAATTTCTAAAACTTTCCCTTCCTTACTGAATTTTTCCACACCTATAAAATTATTAAGCGTTTTGTCTTTTTCATTCAGCATATTAAAATCAATTCCCAGATTTGTAAGCAAAGCCTTGCTGTTTTCCTCTGTTAAAATCACATGTTCTATGACAACTTCATGTTCAACACCCAATAATTCTAAAGCTCTTTTTCCCAGTTTATACTTTTCTTGTTCTTGTTTATTGTATGGTAAAATTATTTTTCCTTCTGTTTTTGAATTCATAAGCCATTCAACTAGACCAACTAATTCTTCCTTGGATATTTCTGTCCAATAAAAAATAAACTTTGGATGTAAAGAAATTTTGTGTTTTCTACTCAATTCAATAGCCTTCTCAAGGGAAACATCAAAAGGATTTATTTTTTCCAAATATCCCTTTTCTCTGAGTTCTAAGCTCCACCATTCTTCCACATATCCCGGTTTGATTAAGTCATAATTTCTATTACTCAAATCACCAAAAGAAAAAAGAATGTCTCCCAAATAAATTATCTCTTCAGTGTCTGAATAATATTTTTTAGCTTCTTCCTTTGTCTTAAGTTTTTTCACACTTCCACTAAACAACTTCACTATAGGACCATCAACATCATCACAGGGCGTAACTACACATCCTTTAGTTGGTTTTTCTATTTTCAATTGAGTCCCTATTGCAATGAATGAATCTGTAATGGCCATTGTTGCTGGATTCATCGAGGTTGCACTAAATCCGCTAACTCTGCTTCTTCCATACCTAAATCTAAATCCTCCCGACATTGAAGGATGTCCAAAAACAGGTCTCCCGGCCACTAAATCGTTTAAATAAGTTGGAGAACTATCTGTTTTTCCAATTTCTCTTCTTTTGTGAAGCTCTATATAGTCTTTTAGAAAGTCAAAACCTGTTGAAGTAAATCCTTTTTCTTTTACAGATTTGAGAAGTCTGAAGCCTTTTGCTGCTTTTTGTGCAAGTCCTTCTGAAAAAATAAGACACATTCCACCCCTTATAAAATTGGTTTCTACCCTCTTCAAATTTTTATAATTCGAAACTTCTATTTTCTCTGTTGGATCTCCTGCTATTTGAATCGGAATATTTGTAGCAAGAAAGGTCATTTCTTCTTCCGTTGGAAAATACTGGAGATTGGTTATTCTTTCATGATAATCTATGTTCTCTGTAACACATCTCTTTATTTCTTCGGGAGTAGGATCATATTTAGCATATCCAAACATTTCCCTCAAATAGTCTATTAACATTAAGACAACACAGCTTGCGGTAGTTCCCGCACTCCTTATGGGCCCAGAAAAATAGGCCACAAAATAATCTTTTCCATCAAGAGTCTTATTTGTCTTCAATTCCGTGAAACCTTCTATTGGACTCGAAACAACACTAAGGGTGGTGTATGTAAATCCAACCCTAATTCCTGCTTCAATAGCTTTCAACTGAGATGGAAATTTTATAAATTTTCCTTTTGCAACTTCTTCAGCAATTTTGAATACTACCGCTATATCAAGCTTTCCATATTCTTTTTCCAGTTCAAGGATTCTCTCAGTAAGACCCACATTCAAAATATCGGGATATATCGAAGACATTAAACCAACGACTTTTTCTGCTAGACTTCTTGCAAGGGGAATTTCAACCTTGTTCACGGGGTCGATTCCTTTTGCTCTCGCTTCACCAATTAAAGAATAAACATTTTTTACATCATTCTCAAGCTGTTGAAAATATTCTTGTGTATTCATTGTTCAAAGCCCCCATAGGATGTTTTACTTTCGGGTTTGTTTCCATCATAGAAATCTAGGACTTTGAATTTTCTCGTTTTGAAATTGAACATTGGAACCTTGCAATAATCAGATTGGAATCCCATCTTCTCTTGGTAAGGCATTAACTCTTCCCAGCACGTAGTTGAAATTAGAAGGACATTTTTGTAATAGC
>CAZIET010000003.1:24781-33454 GCA_964538405.1 Candidatus Woesearchaeota archaeon | reverse complement strand
CATATGAAAGGAAAAAAGATGCAGATTACATAGTAAAACTCTACCATCTACTCAAAAAATACAATTTTTTACCAAAAATTTATTACCAAAACGGGAAAAATTTACTGATTGAATATATTGAAGGAAGAAACTGCAGAAAATTAGACACAACAAAAGTGGCAGAGCAAATAGGTAAAATTTGTGGAAGAATAAATCATCTTAAGACTAAAGGTATGGTTTCGGAAGATAGGAATATAGATACATGCCTTAAAATACTAAAAAAAGATAAAATGATTACTCAAAAATCCTATTTATTTTTAAAGAAGAAACACAAGCATCTAATCAATAAATTAAAACCCAAAAAGGTAATCGATTTTGACGATATTTACCCTAAAAATTTCAGGTTGAGAAAAGGAAGTGTCTATTTAGTGGATCTTGAGGATTTTGATATGAAGACCAAAGGCAGTGGCATTGGAAAGGCTTTCCTAAGATGGTTTAAAAAACCAAACCATAGAAAAAGGTTTCTCAAAGGATATAATTCAATAGAATCAACAGAATACTTAACAGAAGAATATTTACAACTTCTCTACTTGGAGATGACTTTATTTCTCATATCTAATAAATTAAAATATTCTAGAAAAATTAACCCAAATGACGTGCGGAGACTTAGACAATTTGAAAAAGGAGAAATAGTTGAAGGATAATATGAAAATAGATATTGAAAAAATAAAGAAAGAAAAGTCTATCAAGGAATTATTGGAATTCTCAATAATCAACATAGACAAACCAACTAATCCAACAAGTTTTGATATTTCTGATTTTGTAAGGAAAACACTAAAACCAATCGGAGGAAATAAAACAAGCCATTTTGGTACCTTGGATCCGAAAGTTACTGGAGTTTTGCCTATTGCAATCAACAGAGCATGCAAATTGACAGGATATTTTCTTGGCGAAGACAAAGAATACATCGGAATAATGAGAATTCATAAAGATCTTTCATTAGGAAAGATAAGTAAGGCAATAGAAGAAAAATTCTTGGGTAAAATAAAACAAACTCCTCCAAAAAAATCAAGAGTAAAAAGACAGGAACGAGAAAGAGAGATTAAATCCTTTGAATTGTTGGAAAAAGATGGAAAAGACATTTTATTCAGAACAGAAGTCCAAGGCGGAACTTACATCAGAAAATTAATAGATGATTTGGGAATTTATATGAATGTTGGAATGCACATGCTTGAATTACGCAGGATAAGGGCAGGGATATTCAAGGAAAATGACAAAAAATATCCTTCTGTGAATTTATATGATTTTGAAAAAGCTGTGAAAGAATATGAAGAAGGAAATGAAAAATCATTAAGAGATATTTTGATTCCTGCAGAAATAGTTTCAGAATTACATCCTTCAGTTGAAGTAAAGGAAGACACCCTAAAGAACCTATGGAGCGGAAAGCATTTCTTCAAGAATTATCTAAAGAAACAGGAAAAATTTGATAAGGATGAAATCATATGTGTCTTCTCAGGAAACAGATTTATTGAAATGGCAAAAGTGATAAATGAAGGAGAAATATTTGCCAAACCAGAGTTTGTAATGCAGCCTATAAAATGATTTATAAAACATTACTTATTAATTCTTAAATGAGACACTTTGTTTATTTTTCTGCAACAGCAAGAACTTCGGGAAATTTTAATACCAATGAGTTGATGGCTGCTGGAAGGATGGACATTGTTATCCACTCAATTATACAGGCTTTGTTTTTATCAAAAGAACATAGAGATGATGTAATAATGCATTTAGTTTTTTACGGTCAGCCAACTCCCCCTAGATATATTGAGATGCAGGTCACGGATGATCTAAAAATAAGCAAAAAAGACATTGGAGGAATGATAAAGAAAATCCTTTACAAGTACAAAGAAGGAAAGAAAACTGAGGTTTTTCCGAAATGTTTCATTGAAAAGAAAAGTTTTCTAGAAGTTGTAGAAGAACTTAAAGAAGAAGGTAATCAAATTTTCATTCTAGATAAAAAAGGAGAAGATATTAGGGAAGCAAAAATAAAGGATGGTTGCGTTTTCGTTCTTGGAGATCATGAAGGTCTTCCACAAAAGGAGCTCAAAAGATTAAAATCCATGGCTGAACCTATATCCATTGGCCCAAAAATGTACTTTGCAAGCCAAGTTGTGGCAATCGTCAACAATGAGCTTGACAGAAGAGGAATCTAATTTCTTTTTGTTGAAATAAGGTATCTTGCTTCTTCTGCATCAACACCCAATTCACACAATATCTCAAATTCCTCTCTTAAAACTTCTGGCAAGTCCTGATATTTTTTGTTCACCATTCTTTTTTTATAAAGTGAGTATGATCCCCCTTCTTTGTGGGAAAGGGGAAAGGTGGTTTGAAACGATGTACTTGAAATACCTAACATATTGCCTTATAAATGACTTATGAACGAATAATATAGAACAACCATTCACAAGCCTTTTAAAGGAAAAATCCGTTGCCGACGGTATGAAGATTGTCTTCACGCCGGACTGGTTTGTGAACAATGATGTGCTGATTGAAACATTCAGCTTTTTCATACTTGTAATATTCTTTTTACTGGCTTTGAAAAGCTACAGCTTGAGCAAGAAAAAAAGCACCTTATATCTTGGACTTGGGTTCTTTCTAATAGCATTGGGGCAATTGGCAGCCATCACAACGAAGCTTGTTTTGTACTATGACACTTCCTTTGTGCAACAAGTCGGACAGGCAATCATAACTTCCAATCTCGTAAGCACGGTTGACATCTTCTACTATACCGGATTCTTTTTCAGCAGGTTCTTTACCCTCTTGGGATTGTATGCCATATTCAAAATTCCCCATGTGAAAAAAATCTCTTCAGATTTCTTTTTGGCAATTTACCTGATATTCATAGTTGCATTATTGAGCCACAACTACTATTATCTCTATAATTTAACTGCATTTGTAATTCTTGTTCCTATAATCCGCCAGTACTATCTTGTATTCAAAAAAGAGAAAATGAAAAGCACTGCGATTCTGATTTTTGCTTTTGTCTTACTTGCTATTGCACATCTGACTTTCATGTTTTCACAGCTGAATTATTTCTATGTGATAGGACAAAACATTCAACTGGCAAGCTACATAATTTTGTTGGTTCTAATCATTAAAATCTTGAGAAGCTAATATGGAAACTGAAATAAAAGGCAAAAGAAACAAGATGGAAATTGTGTATGACATTCTTGCTATAGTCCAAAATAGCAGAGGCGCTAAAAAAACGCATTTGATGTACAAAGCAAACCTTTCACATAAACAAATGAAGACTTACTTGGATGAATTGCTTGAGAAAGGATTTGTTGAAGGTAATGCAGCAAGCGATGATTATTCAATAAAAATAACAAAGAAGGGACAGAATTTCATAACAAAATATGCTCAAATGAAGGAGTTTGAGAAAACTTTCGGATTGTAAAATAATTTTTTATTTCTAAGAATTAAGTTGTTTTTGCTAAAACTACCAATTTACTAGGTTTCTCAAAAGGTAATACGGGAGATGAATAAACTGGTTCTAAAATCTGATATCTTCTAATTAATCGTTCTGGGACAACTAAACTAACATAAGAATCATCAACTCTTGGTGGATTTATAGTAAACGTTGGGTGATTAAG
The DNA here is from genome assembly GCA_964538405.1 of Candidatus Woesearchaeota archaeon. Lineage (GTDB taxonomy): Archaea > Nanobdellota > Nanobdellia > Pacearchaeales > GW2011-AR1 > JAGVWT01. The sequence continues at coordinate 29,822 of CAZIET010000003.1, read as the reverse complement.
AGCGATGTATGGTTCTGGTCTTTGTTTTTGGTGTCTTCTAGAAGCACACATTTCCTGTTCTCCCAGATAAACTCCTGTAATTTCAAAACCGTCTTTATTTGGATTTAGTGGCAAGACTTCATCCCCAAATCCATCATCATCAAATATAATTCCTGGATGCCCAAACTTAATCGGACCCCCAAATCTAAGAAATTCATAGTTATTAGCAGAAAAAACAACTCCGTCAAAAGTAAAAACTCTGATTAAGTCGCCAAGTTTAACATTTGATAATCGTCGACCCATAAATTTTCAATTAAAATTCTTTTTATAAATATTTATGTTATTTTGAAGTGGAGTAAAAAACTTAATAAATTAACATAAATTCTTCTTTTCATGAAAAAATCTGTGAGAATGTATATAGAAGGGACAGTTCAAGGTGTTTTCTTTAGGAGTTTCATAAGGGAAAGCGCGGAAAAAAACAATGTCAAGGGTTTTACAAGAAATTTGGAAGATGGAAGGGTAGAGGTATTTGTTGAAGGCGATTCAGAAAATGTTGACAAGATGGTTGAAGTATGCCAGAAGGGACCAAAACATGCACAAATAAAAAATGTCCAGATAAAGCCAGAGACTTTTCAGGATTTCAAGGATTTCAAGATTCTACATATCTAATTAGGCTTCTTGGTTTGAGAATAATCAGTCCGTGCCCTAACAAAATCATCTTGAGGAATATCATAACCACACTTTGAGTCAGTTTCTACCCAACCTAACTTACGAAAATTCCAACTCATTGCATTTCCAAATGCACCAGTTAGCTCCTCACGCGTACCAAATTCAACTTTTCTATGCCTAGCTTTAATCCTTTCTCTACCCGTATCTGGATTAATATCTTTATCATCTCTATACTGTGCCATTTCATGTAGAACAAATTTCTTTTCTCCCCCAACTATTATTACTAGAGGTTCACAATATCCCCCTAAATCTTCATCTTGACCCCCAATATATCCCAAAGCCTCAACTAAAGGTCTTGTATTTGTCATAAAACAAACTTAGAAAACTGATTTAAATATTTTGTTGTAATCAACTTACAAACTTAAATCGAGGAACTTTCTTTCCGTTAAATTCAACTTCTTCTAAGAACATTTTCAATGGTCTTACCCAAATCTGATCTTTCCCAAATTCTGGCGAATCATAAAGAGCTCTGTAAACAACCAATTCCTCCAAAGTTTCTGAATGCCTTGCAACTCCAAGAACCTCATAAAATTTTCCTTTGTAATGCTGATATCTTCCCAGCTTAATTTTTTCCATTTCCTTTTCAGTATGATAATATATTTAAATTTAAACTCCAAGTTAATGTAAAACAAAGAGGTATTATGATATTCACCAATTCCGATGGTGGAAGTAGGGGGAATCCTGGGCAAGGTGCAATTGGAGTTCTGATAAGAAAGGATGACAGTATACTTGAATTGCATGGGGAAAAGATTGGAATTGTGACAAATAATGAAGCAGAGTACACTGCACTCATAAGAGCGCTTCAAATAGCCTCAACCTACACGAAAGACGAACTAACCTGCGTGCTTGATTCTGAACTTGTTGTAAAGCAGCTTCTTGGAGAATATAGTGTAAAAAACCAAAGACTAATGAAGCTTTTTTTGAAAGTGCAAAAGCTGCAAGAAAACTTTGAAAAGATAAATTACGTTCATGTAAGCAGAAACGATAAATTCCAGAAAATGGTGGATTACATGTTAAATGAGGAACTGGACAAGAAAACTCAAGCTCTTTGATGTTGCCTTATGTTAACTAAAGCTGTATAGAATTCTTTTGCTTGTTGAACTGCATCTTCTAAAGCATTATGTCTTAATCCTGTCTTTTCACGCAAGCCAAGATCATCTATGTCTGCAGCCATATCCCGCACAACACCCTTAAAGGCAGAATTAATATCCTCTCCACTATAACCAAAAGGATTTGGATCATCAGTACATTGATCTATATAGTAAGAAATAAACATTCCGTCAAACAATATTGGAGCAGCAGCCAAACGCGGTTTATGGCCACCAGCACATTCTTTTACCCATTTAACAAAATCCTCCATTGCTTTTCTTGGATCATCTCCTTTTTCATGAAGTATAGCAAGAACTTCTTCTGGATTAAAGTTGCTAAAATCATAACCACTTAAACACTTCAGACTGCTTGCGCCTATCTTGAAATTTTCTCTAAGATACTCTCGTGAAATGGGCTTTAATTCCCTATAAAAAGTCCTTTCAAATCCCCTCTCCACCACGCAAGCACCAATAGCAATCATTGAAGAATTCCATGGATATTGGCCCGTCGTTTCCACATCTGCTGAAATATAAACTTTTGATGGTCTCATAGAATAAGCTATTATTCTTATTTATAAAAAAATATGTGCTCAAAAATATAGGAAAAAGTATTATAAATAATAATTCATTCAATGTAAAATGGGACGTGAAGAAGAAATAATAAAAGAACGGCTGAAAAAAATTGAGGAACTCAAGAAGAGAGGCATAAACCCTTATCCGCAGAAATTTGACAAGAAAAATAGTGTTTCTGAATGCTTGGAAATAGCTTTGGGAAAGAAAGCAAAGACTGCTGGAAGATTAATGACAAAAAGAGATTTGGGAAAAATTGCTTTCTGTGATCTATCAGACGGCAGTGGAAAAGTTCAGATTGTTCTTCAAGAAAAGCAAACTCCAGAAAAGATACGAGAAGCCTTCAGCAGGTATATTGATGCTGGCGACATTGTTGGAGTTGAAGGAAAAATAATCAAAACTAAAACAGGACAAAAATCAATTCTTGTTAATAATATAGAACTTCTTGCAAAATCTGTTCTCCCCTTACCAGATAAGTGGCATGGTTTACAAGACAAAGAAGAAAGATACAGAAAAAGATACTTGGATTTAATCATGAATCCTGAGGTAAGGGAAGTCTTCATAAAAAGAGAGAAAATTATTGATTCGGTAAGAAATTTGTTGAAAGAAAAAGGATTTGTAGAAGTAGAAACTCCTATTTTGCAATCAATGTATGGTGGTGCATCTGCAGAACCATTCATAACCCATCTTAATGCACTGGACATAGATGTTTATCTGGCCATTTCACCAGAATTGTATTTGAAAAGACTAACAGTAGGGGGATTCGACAAAGTCTTCACAATTGCAAGAAATTTCAGAAATGAAGGATTGGATTATCAGCATAATCCCGAGTTCACAATGATGGAATACTACATTGCATATCAAAACTACGAGTATCATATACAATTCACAGAAGAACTTTTCAAAAAGATAATAAAAGATCTGAAGATAAAAGACACAATAGAATACCGAGGAAAGAAAATTTCACTGAAGCCTCCATTCAAAATGATAAAATTCAGAGATTTAATCCTTAAAGAAACAAAAATAGATATTGACAAGGCAAACACCTTCGAAAAATTAAAGAAGGAGATTGAATCAAAGAAACTTGCAAACGTTGATGTAAAAAATTCCCATCATTATGGCGCTTTGCTAGACGAACTTTACAAAAGAATTGCCCGCCCAAGCATAGTGCAACCAACCTTCCTTACACACTATCCTGTAGAGATGATTGCGTTGGCAAAAAGGAATGAAAAAGATCCTACAAAAATAAACAGCGTCCAATTGATTATTGACGGAGCAGAAGTTGTAAAAGCATACGATGAACTTAATGATCCTTTTGACCAAGAACAAAGATTGAGAGAACAAGCTGATTTATTGAAAGAAGGGAGTAGTGATGCAATGCCTTACGATCAGGACTTCATTGAGGCACTAAAACAGGGTATGCCTCCAACCGCAGGATATGGATTGGGAATTGACAGAATAGTTATGATACTTACAGGGCAGCAATCACTACAAGATGTTATTCTTTTTCCATTTATGAAGCCTGAAAAATAAAGAAATTATTTAAATTCCAGAGTTCTTGAAATATTATGAGTTTAATTGTCAAAAGCAATATCAAAAAGGTTGTGAATGATTTAGACAAAGAGAAATCTGTAACTAGTGTTGCAGAAGAAGTTGGAACTGCTCTGGAAAGAAAAGTTGAGCAGATTCTTGAAGAAGGTATAAAACGCGCAAAGGCAAACGGAAGAAGAACCTTGCAAGCAAGAGATTTGTAAAATAAAATATATTTCTTAGAGAATAAAATCTTATAAAGACTTATTTTTAGTTTAGTTATATGAAAGAACCTATACAATGGCACGAAAGAAAGCCATTACATAGAGATGAATTAAAAAGAATGATGAAAGCCGAAGGATTTAGAGATATAAGTGAAATTTTTCCTAGAAATCCTAACCAGTCTAAACTTATTCAAGTAGGAACTAAAGTTGAAATTATGGTGAATAATGGACTTCGGGGGTATTATACAATAACTGCTTTGACGCATAAATTTGGAGATATAATAGAAGGCCCTGTAGGAAGAGATGAATCTGGTCTGCAAGTTAAAGGAGAAGAATTTGTTTTTGATAGTAGCATGGGAATAATTTGGGATGTAGGATATAAGGTAGTAGATAGATTTCCGTGGGAAGGTTTTTTCGGAAATCCATATAGATAAGAAATAAAAACTTCTTAGTATTATTTCTATAATGGAAGAGGATAAAAGTATTCGCTCTAAAAGAGGTAAGAAAAGTCGGGCTGCTGGGGGACGTTTTGAATTGAAAGTGCGAAATGATTTAGAATCTCAAAAATGGACGGTCGATAAATGGACCAATAACGTGGATTTAGAATTAGGAAAACTTGTAAAGGCTAAAAGAAAATTCAACCCATTCAGCAAAATCCTTGGAATAGGAACTGGGTTTCCTGACCTAATCTGCTTAAAGCCAAAAGGAAGATTATATGAAGTAATAGGGGTAGAAGTTAAAGGAAACGGCTGGCTTGACAAGGAAGAAAAGGCAAAGGCAAAATTCCTTTTAGATAAGAAAATCTTTAGTAGGATTCTTATTGCAAAAAAGTCTAAAGAAAGAGGGAAAATTGAGTATATTGATTTTGCAGAAAAATACAACAAACTTATTATAGACAATCAAACCCAAGAATCCACATAA
>CAZIET010000003.1:16867-24771 GCA_964538405.1 Candidatus Woesearchaeota archaeon | reverse complement strand
TCGGCTTCTGTTGTAGCTTTAGATGACTTAACGGGGATAGGTCCGGCTTATGCACAAAGAATAGTGGATGCAAGGCCATTTGCAAGTGTTGATGAACTGATAAAAGTGAAAGGAATCGGACCTACAACACTAAGCAAAATAAAATTTCAAAATCTTGCTTGTGTAAATGAAGTGGAATCTAAAGATGCTGAAGAAGAAAATAATACAGAAACAGAAGAAACCAATAATGAAGATGAAGAAAACGAAACTCCAAAAGTTTATGCCCAAAAAGAAGAATCAAAAAGTTCCCAAACAGGAAATGTTGTCCAGGAAACAATACAACTGAATCCGTCCAATTCAAAAGATATAAAAACCAAAACAGAGAATAGTTTTGATACCAAAAGATACGCAACATACGGCTTTGTAGCCTTCCTGGTTTTCTTGGCTTTGTTGTTTATTTTGAAGAGGAATAACTCAAAAAATGAAATCATCTGAAGGGATTAATGCAGTATTCATATTGGAAGTAATAGGTCGTCCAAAAGAGCACCTTACGGAAACTCTTAAAGACCTTATAAAAAATATGGACGGGGAGAAAGGAGTTCATGTTTTAAGCAAAAAAATAAATGATCCTGTATTGATGAAAGACCAAAAGGATTTTTACACAAGTTTTGCAGAAATTGAAGTAAATGTTGAAGAACTGATTTACTTGATGATATTGATATTCAAATACATGCCTGCACATCTGGAGATTATCTCGCCAGAAAACCTTCAACTGACAAATACAGACATAAATGATTTATTGAATGAACTGACAAGGAGACTTCATGGATATGATGAGATAGCAAGAATAATACAAAATGAGAAATTCGTGCTTGAGAAGAAACTTAGGGAAGTCTTGGGAAGTAAACCATTGGAAGAAAATGCTCTTCTTTCTGTAAAACCCAAAAAAGAATCAAAGAAACCCAAAAAGAAGAAATAACTAAAGAATAGTCAACAATATTTTTAAATCAATTTATTATAATTTGACTTCATGGAAATAGAAATACCTCAATTTTTAGTTTATGTTGTTGGATATTCAGCATTAGCCGTTCCTGCGGTGGGAGGTTTAATGAAAGGTTGGAGGAGTTTGCAAAGATATGCAGAATCTTCTTACAATTCTTTAACTGAAGTTGATATCAACCGTCTCAATCAAGATGAATTAAAAAAATTGTGGTCTGAGGCAACAGCTGTTGGGCTGATATATGATTTTGGTTTGCCATTAAGAAATCAAAGGGAGATTCGTGAAAACATAAGTAAATTAACAAGAAACATTAACTCAAAATTAGAAAGAGTTACTTCTTAGTAAATTTTGCAAAATCAGAAACGCTCTGAACTTTTTTGTACCTTCTCAGATAAAACCATCCCACAAATGCTAAAATTGCAATCAATATCCCCCACCCAATGTACTTTCCCACAGAACTTTTCTTGATTTCAACACATTTTCCGATGCAGCAAATTCCGTCAGCCGCATATTTTTCCGTTCCTTCACACTTCATGTTTGCTTCCCCACATAGTGTTCCATTTACCTGAAAACATTTCTGGATTATTGTTTCTATCGTGCCATTTGTATTGTTGGCTGGGATAAAATCCTTGACAAAGTAAAGATAGACTGCAGAATAAGCATACTCTGTGCCGCTTCTGGCAGTTATTTGGCCCTCAACATACTTCTCGCTTGACGAAGAGTTTATTGTAACATTTATTCTGTAAGAGTCATTATAATCTATTTCATCTGTAAGATTTGAAGAAAGCATCAAGTATGGTTTCAAGGAATCAGAGATTGTAAAGGAAACATTTTCCAAATCCGCACCAAGATTTTCTATGTAAATAATCCTCGTTGTGTTGGAATTTGTCGCCATGGAGATATTTATTACTGGGGGATTTATTCTGAACTCTTTTGTTGTTGGCAATGTGTTCACTTTTGTTATGTAAACAGGAACATTATATTTTGTATTTGTGCTTTTTATTTCAATAAAAGCTAATCCTGTTTTGTTGAACTGGCTTGAGTTGAATCTTATATTCTTTGTTTCACTAGCAGGCAAAATGTAAGTGTTGTTTTCTTCTTCGTCATCTGAAAACCAGTCAAAGAATCCACTGCTTGTCTTTGTTTCATTGACCTTTGCGATAATCTTTACTTCTGAGTCTTTCATATTCTTCGCTTCTATGATAAAATCGTCTAAAACTATCAAAGCTGCGGGATTTACGGAAAAGTCAGCAGTCATATTTGTTATTGAAAAATTCCTTGAAAGACCGTCTTCAACCAACTGACCTGCCTGGATGTATTTAACATTCTTTATGACAATTGAATAATTGCCTTCAGATTTTCCTTCCAACTGAGCATAAACGTAAAATTCATTGTTTATTTCCTCAACAAAAGGAATTATGGATGTTCTTTCGTTAGCTATGTAAAACTCCACATCATTTTCAGTTATTGGTTGGTAGAGATTTCCCGAAACCTTTGCCGTAAGTGTTTCTCCTTGACTAAAATTTTCTTTCATGCTTAAATTAGCTGCTGCAGATATTAAAGGAAGAAAACACAAAACCAAAAAAACAACAAGTACCCTTTTCATAAATAAATGTAGAAAAAAGAGTTTAAAAGTTTAATTTAGATTGAAAACAATCGTCATTCACAAAGTTCTTAAATAAAGTTTTTTCTTGATTTATATGTTAGAAATAACCTTGCTAAAGACAACACATCCTAGTAATGAAAGAAGAAATTCTGGTAGGGTAGAAGCAAGAAAACTACTTTCTCATATTAAGAACTGTGATGCTTTTTCAACGGAAGAAGCTTATGGTATTGAAGAAAACGCTAAAGAAAAAGAAAATGTGTGGGCATCATGGCTTAATCCTGAAGTAAAGAGATCTCAATTCTTAAGGGGGCTTAGAGGATTGATTAAACGTGAGAATAAACTAACTGATGAAGTGGTTATATATGAAAGCACTATGCTTGCTTACCTTCTTAGACAAAGAAAACCTTTGGTTTATGTTGAAAGATGGCCAAACATTGATGAATCAAATGCATTAAAGTCTTTATACAAGGAAGGAATGAGTTATTGGAATGGAAACAGAGAAGACAAGTATCATAGGTCTGTTCAAGTCACTGTATTAACAGACTTCATGGAAGCGATAAAAAAAGTAAATAAAGCAATTGAAAAGAGAGATCAACATATTGCAGAAAATCTTGAAAGAGTAGAACAAATTTTAAGAAAGACTTACCCCCAATTTTCTAGTAAAGAGGTTATTAAATTAGCAATACAAATCGGTGCTGATCACAGAATAGAAGACTACACAAGAAGACCTATAAAGATTATCCATATAAGTTAATTATTAAGATTATTTGCTCATATCTTTTAGCTTCTTCAGAACATCATCCACTTCAGATTGGGATCTTGATCTAGGCATAGGTCTTGGCCTTTGATTTGAAGCTGGTAAAACTCTTCTCAAGGGGGGTCTTTGTTGATATGGTGAAGAACCAAATGGAGGGAATCCTGGCCTTGATGTAGTTGTTGCAGTGCTTCCTCCCGATCTGAACTTTGATTTCATTCGCAACAAAAGCATCTGCAACTTCTCTCTGAATATTATTCCTGCAACAACCAACGCTATTAACACCAAAAGGATTGCAATCCACATATAATTTATCTTGCCTGATGAAGTTGAAGTCACACAGCAGGAATCTGTTGAAAAGTCACATGAATCAGAAGTTTCGCTTTCTCCGCTCAAACAACCACTTACTCTGCATGTTCCTCCAGCAATTTCACAAGATGAAGAACCACCACCGACAGTTCCCGTAGTTGGGGTTTGGCAAGTTCCCTGCACACAGCACTTCTGTCCAGAAGTTGCGTCAGCCGCATCAGTTGAAACCGCCCCAATTCCGGTGCAAACCTGATTTGAAGCACACATTATCCCCCCTTGCTCCGTACATGTTTTTAATGGAATGTTCTGGCTGCAGCATACAAATGCCCCAGAACAACTATATCCGGGAAGAGCCTGCGCTGCACAATTTATTTGTGATGTACAGAAATAACCTGCAGCAGTGCAATCAATTCCAGTGCCGCTTGCATTTCCGTCACTTATGGAAACATTTCTTCCACCCATTGAGTACAACAGGAATGCAGTATTTTTTATATTCGCAGAATTCCAACAACCATTTTCCTCCTGCGCCTCATTGAACAGCCAGCCCGTTGCTCCGCTCTTCTGAGGGGATTCTTCATACTTCAATGGCATCAATGCCTGTGCAGTTCCGTAATATCTGTCATTCAGTGCAAGCCACCACTTGTTGTTTATTTGCTTGCTCAACAACTGATTTTTGAAGTCAGCATTTCCACTCAAATGGTACAAAAATGATTCGGGAAGAAGATTTGTGTTCTCATCAGCCATTACGGTAAGATATGGCAAATAAGCAGTCACTTTTTCTCCAACCGAACTAAGTGCGAATGCAGCCCATAATGTTGTTTCATAATCACATGAAACTCCTTTCTTGAAGCAGAACGAATTTACCTTTTCCTTTGTTGATCCCGAAGCTGATGAAGAATGAGTTGTTTCGGTAACATATATTGTCTCTGAATTTTGTTTTTGATACAATAAGGTTGTCAAGAATTGCTGGTTGCATGAAGTCTCGAATTCCTTTGCATAACAGTTTGCATCTATTTTCAGCCAATAGTTTCCTGTTGAAAGAGAGAAACAGCTGTTTGAAGATAATGATAATATTGTTTTGTCCTCATTTATTGAAAATGTAGCAGAACCTCCAGAGTAACTAACAGTACATGTCGTTGCCTTTGGACTTTCGATTTCTAGATACCAGTCAATTCCAGTAGAAGTCCTGTTTTGAGATATAAGCCATTTCTTCAATTCTGAATCAGATTTTCCAAGAAGGATTGTTGCCTGGGCAGTGTATTTTACGTCAGACCTGTATTTTGCATCGCTCTTTACTTCATTTTTGCAAAGTCCTGTTGCAAGCATGGAAAATACCTTTTCCTCAGATGTCAAATTGCTGCACTTCTTTTTTGTTATCTCATCCTGCAGGCATGAATAGGCATTGTTTACCTTGCAATTGTTGTCTCCTTCAGCACATGTTGTCACATTGGCAGCAAATGCAAAACTGATAAGAAATACCAGCAAAAAAGAGAATACTAAAAATATTCTCAAGTTTCCGGACGTGACTTCGGAAAAAGAAAATATCCGCACCCTTTTGTTCATTTCAGCATAACTCACTTCTGGTTTATAAAATTAATCAAAATTACATGATATCATGGGACGTTCTTCTTTCTACTTTTAGGCTTAAGACTTTTCTTTACAACGTAATTCACAGGATTTTTGTATCTCAATTCTTCATCAGTTGGAATGACTCCAATGCCTTTGTAGTAATCCTTGTCAAAATTTGGGGGAGGAACTATCTTGTTTCTGTAACTCCACAATATCTGTGCTTTTATGTACCCTTCTTCAAGAGGAGTTGAATTTTTTTTGTTCCAATCAAAGATTTCCTTTTCCAATTGTTGTTTTTCCATTCCTATTGAACGGAATAGATTTATCAAAATAAACAAAGCCCTTTTCCTTCCGTCAGTTACTCCTTTTAAAATTTGCTGAACAGAAGGGGGGAAAATACTTATTGAAATATTTTCAATCTTAACTGGTTTAAAATCACCAATTTTCTTTTCAACTTCCAATTCCTGCGGATGATTCTCCTTGTACCAGTCCAAAGAATAAACAACAAGGTCATTTGCCTCCCCATCCCTTGAATTCGGCAGGAAATTCCTTATCTTTATTTTCAAGGGATCCGCATCTCTTGGTTGAAAGTCCGGCAAATCCCCCACATCAATAACAACACTAGCCAACGCTGTTTTTTCATGAAGTGAATACGGCATCCTGAACAAGTGCCTTGGAGAAATAAGTATCATATCCAATCCCATAGGGTCAAACAAATCAATTTGAATGTGTTTTGAAAAATTATTTGGAGAAGTCTTCGAATTTATGTCGCAGTTGGAACATTCGTAAACCAATTTCTTGCCTATCGGCTCAAGCATTCCCTTGCAATCAGGGCACTTTAAATTTTTTATCTCCGACTCAACCCCTATTTTCTTTTCTTCCTTTCTTTTACACAATTTATTGTAACACATAAAAGTTACCAAATTATACTCCTTAGCAATTTTGTCGCATTTGTTGCACTTTATTCCTCTTCTTATTTTTGTGTCCTTAAATTGTTCGTAAAAATTATCGTCCAGCATGGTTGAAAGTTTTTTTTGGGATTGGAAACTGATGAATTGGATTATTTTTCTTGGCAATTCCGGAAAGAGATCCTTTGTATTTTCTCCCGCAATGGCTTTCGGAAAGGAATTCCATGGAACCATTATATGAAACCCTTTATTGCCGCTAAACTTCAACCCTGCATTTTTTACACCATATTCTTTTAACACTTCAACAACGGCTTGAGCTGCCTTTTTGCTGAAATCAAAGTACTTGCAGTCAATATCAATAAGCAAATCCCATCCGCTTCTCAATTCATTCAATTGATCCTTAGTCTGGTTTGTAGACAATTTTAATGGATCTTTCCACAATTCAACAGAGCAATGAAAAGATGTGGCTCCTTTCCTTGCCATTTCAAAGATATCTCTCTTGTATTGAAGTGAATCTGGACGCTTTCCGAAGGCTTCAAAGAATCTTGAACTTACTTCCCTGTTCTTGGAAAAGTCAAAAATTGCTTCTTGGATTTCGGGTCTGGAGTAGTAAAGGGATGTTATTTTCCTTATTCTTTCCTCTTTAGCATCCATGGAAATTTCTTGAAGAATATGTTTATATAGTTTCTCTATACTTTAGAACAGCAATGCTTAAAAGAGCCGTGATTTTTTTATCCAAATGCTTGTAAAATTGCAGAATCCGATGGTTTTGGGAAAAGTGGTTGAAATAATATCAGAGATAGTAAGTGATGTAAGGATAAGGGTCACGGAATTTGGGATGAGTATAACTGCTATGGATCCTGCAAATGTTTCAATGCTTAATTTCAGGATACCAAAAAGTTCCTTTTCGCAATTTGAGACCGGAAACGAGGTTCTTGGGGTGAATTTGGACAATTTCAAACAAGTCTTAAAAAGAGCCGGAGCCGGAAGCTCATTGATCATTGAAAAAAAGGCAAACATGCTCAACATACAGATTCAGGACAGAATAAGAAGAAACTTTACCTTGAATCTGATTGATATAGAAGGGGAAGAAATTGATTTTGACGAAAAAACCTCAAGAATGAATTTTACCGCCACAGTGGAAATAAATTCTGTAGACCTAATGGCTTCTGTTGAAGATTGCGCGGTCGTGTCCGATGCAGCAACATTTTCAGTCAAAGACGGGAAGTTTGTGATTGAAGCAAAGTCAATGAACTCTGCAATGTCTGAATTCTCAAGCGATGAGGTTAAAATACAGGCAACCGATTGTAAATCAAAATACAGCCTTGAATACATGCAAAAATTCATGAAAGGGGCAAAGCTTTGCGAGAAAACAATTCTGCAGTTTTCAGATGATCATCCATTGAAAATGGACTTCAAGAATCCGGAAATGGAATTGAGTTTTGTCCTTGCCCCTAGAGTAGAGAACGAAGATTAATTATTCAAGAACTAGTTTTGGTAATTGCAAAATAGGATCCCCATTATCATCTCTTTCTGTAATATCTTTTATTATTGTTGTATGTGAAAGGAGACTAGGGTGTTCTTCTACTTTCCATGTGCCCCTATATAAAAAAGGACTATCTTGGGTCTCCCTCCTATATACCATCTCAATTTTATCATACCACCCTCCATTTAACAAAGAAGCTCTTGGAATAAAATTTTTAACTGTCAAACGAGTTCCGTCTGTCTCATATAAAGGAGGTCTTTCCTGTGGCATAGAGCCATCATAAATCTCTTTTG
>CAZIET010000003.1:0-16857 GCA_964538405.1 Candidatus Woesearchaeota archaeon | reverse complement strand
CACCACTAGCGATAGCACTAGCGATAGCAACAAAAGCCAAACCTTTCAAATCCATAAAAAGTAATAACTTAAAGGAAATATAAACTTTTCTATTATACTTGTAAAAAAAACATTTATATATTCTATCGTTGTTAATTATTAAGGAACATATTAAATATATTATGAAAAACAATATGAATCTTCACAGTAAAGAAATATTAAAATTTCTTAAGAAAAATAGAGTAGCAACATCCTCAGAAATCTCAAAATTTCTGAAAATCTCCTGGAATACAGCAGACAAATATCTTCTTGAGATGGCATTCAACAAGAAAATTGAAAGAATAAAAAAACAAGGAGTAAATTTATGGATGTTAAAATGAAAAATAAATCCGGTCAAATAACCATATTTGTAATCGCAGCAATAATCATAGTAACTGCAATAATGATGTTCTTTTTATTTAGATCAGATATTCCAATTCCATTTACTGAAAAAACACAAGAAAATCCAGAAAGCTTCCTTAGCTCATGTATGCAGGAGAGAGTAAAAAGCGCAATTCAAAACATTTCATTGCATGGGGGATACCCAAAAAATCCCTTGCACATAGAATTCAGATTTGGAACTGAAGGTTTTGTAAATATTTCATATCTTTGCTATAACCAGAACAATTATTTTCCTTGCATAAACCAAAAACCATTACTGATTGAAGATATAACTACTGAGATAGAAAACCAAATTGGTGAAAATGTTCAAAATTGCTTCGATGAATTAAGCTCTAGTCTAGCAAAAGAAGGATATGAAGTTCAAACAGACTATAATGGCTTTGATCTTATTTTGCTTCCAGGAAAAGCAGTAATACAAACAGATTCAGAAATAGATTTAACAAAGTCCGGTGAAACGACAAAACATTCCGATTTGAAAGTAAATGTATTAACAAAACTTTATGAAATTTTGATAGTGGTTCAAGAAATAATCAACCAAGAATCGGAATTCTGCAATTTTGATGAATTAGGATTTAACTTACTCTACCCTGAATTTTCAGTTGAAGAAACAAAAACAGAAGATTCAACAATTTATACAATAAACCAGCTTGAAAGCAATGAGAAATTCAGGTTTGCAATAAGAGGTTGCGTAATACCGCCAGGAATATGATAAATAAGATAAATAAAAAAGAGAATTTGAAATTTTTATTGCTTTTAGCCGTACTTCAAGGCTTCTTGCTTGTGAATATGGCTGCTGCAGACAGTTATCTTATAAGTAGTTCTTACCAAAGCAAAACAAAAACAAGCTACTCAAATGAATTCAGTGATTTGGTTTCTGATATTGGAAAAATTTTCATTAGTCTAATAACAATAAAACAAATTGGAGTTGTTTCTGCCCAAGACATTAACAATGCCACGCTCCAATGCTGTACCGTTACAAACAGCGGAGCGTTATGTCAGGACACAGTTACAGAATTCATTTCTTCGACTTCACCAAATAGCTGTGCAAATCCTCTTCCAACAAAATGCAGCGAAACGTCTATGTGTGTTACAGGAACTTGCATTTACAATGATGGCCTGACTTGTGCTGCAAATGCTCCAAAACAAGCTTGTGAATCAAGCAAGGGAAACTGGACAAATTTAGGAATTTTTGAAGTTCCTCAATGCCAGAAGGGAGCATGCATTTTGGGAAACAATGCGCAAATCACAACAAAAAAACACTGTGAAGCATTATCAAATTCGCAAGGATTGCCAATTAATTTCCAGTTAGGGATGAATGAAGCAAATTTATCCGCAGTAATTCAAAGCCAATCCTCATTACAAGGTGCATGCATTACAGCTTCAGGAAGCTGCAGATTTGTAAGCAATTCTGAATGCACTAATATTAGTGGAATGTTTTATTCTGGAACTCTGTGCTCAAATACAGATTTAAATACAAGTTGTAAGCCAAGTCCCCAGACCAAATGCAGTAATGGAAACGTTTATTTTTTGGACACATGTGGAAATTTGGCAAATGTTTATGATTCTTCAAAAATAAATTCAACAGAATACTGGAATTCTGTTTCTCAGGAAAGCTGCACTATCAACTCAACAAATCCAGCAAAAAGCTGCGGAAAATGCGATTCAATAACGAGCTCTCAATGTTCTTCAGCAAACAAGACCCAAGTAGATTATGGAAGTTACATTTGCAAAGACCTTACATGCAACGACGAAAAGGGAAAACAAAGACAAAATGGAGAATCATGGTGTTCTTACGATGGATATGTTGGAGAAGGAAAAGATCTTGTTGGAAGCGAGCACTGGCTTGTATCTTGCAGCAATGGAGAAGTCAAGAAAAACATTTGTGGGAATTATAGAAGCAAAATATGTCAGCAAAAAGATATTACAGACGGAGACAAAACTTTCTCAATTGCATCCTGTATAGTAAATGAAGCAATAAAATGCATTGATTACAATGGTGATGAAGACATGTCAAAAAAATGCAATGGAAATTCACAATGCCTTAGTAAAAACATAAAAATTGACAGCAAATTTGAGTTTGATATTTGCTTACCCCAGTATCCACGTGGATTTGACATGAAGGAAGAAACTGTAACTGGAAGCGATGTTTTATGTTCTATCGCGAATACAGAATGTACAGTAGTTTATGTGAAAACTTTGAGTGGAGGATGGAAATGCGCGGAAAACTGCGATTGTGAAAAAAAAGAGTTTTCTGAAAAGATGAATGACTTCTGTGTTGCTCTCGGTGATTGTGGAAGTTACATTAATTATGTTGGGGAAGGAACAGATAATATTAACACAAAAGGTGCTCCAGAAGTTTCATGGAAGGATTACAAAAAATATCTAACGCCAAAATCAGGGGGAATTCAAACACTAACTGTTCAACAACTTACTGAAAGTGCTTCTTCTGCAGGAAGCGTTACGCCTTTATCTGAAGGAATAAATCTTGCCGGCGTGCAAAGCGGATTGGGATCTGCAGGAACAGCAGTAACAGCAACTAATTTTCTATTTTTAAAAACAGTTGGAAATGCATATATACACACACAGGTAATGGGAGTTTCATTATACTCTTTTGGGGCTGCTGCTGCTGGAGCATCAATTGGAATCATAATAGGACAACTACTAATAAAAAAGTTAGGAATTACAGGAACTGCTGCAACGGCAATTACAGTTGCATCTGGAGTTGCTGGAGCCACTATAGGTCTTCATTATGCTGGCGTGCAAACAATCTACGGAATTAGTACTCTTACAATTGGTTTTATAGCAATTGCCGTAGTCGTAATAATAATCGCGATAGGATGGGGAAAGACAAAAACAAAAACTGTAAAATTCACATGCATGCCTTGGCAGGCTCCAACTGGAGGAGATATGTGTACAAAATGCAATGGTGATCCTTCAAAGCCGTGCACCAAATACAGATGCGAATCTCTTGGACAAGCATGTGTTTTGATAAATGAGAATACAGATAATCCATTATGTCAAAGTCTTAAATCAGAATCTACCCCTCCAAAAATATCTTCTGGAATTGTATTGACTGAAAATTATTTCTTCAAAGATGAAACTACGAACAGCGTAAACATAAGCGGAACAAACAAAAGCTGCATACAGGAATTCACTCCGGCAGTTTTCACATTGAAAACGGACGAATACGCTCAATGCAAATGGAGTTTCACCCCAATAGCATCTTATGATTCAATGGAAGGATTTGCGGCAGAGGCAACACATTATTCTTTGAATCATACTTTTGCAGCAACAGGATTAAGCCTTGGAATTTTGGAAGCAAATGAAGTTCATGGAAACTTGATTGATGGCTTCAGCGGAGACATGAAAATGTACATAAGATGCAAGGATTACTTTGGAAATTTCAATCTAAATGAATATGTTGTGAACTTCTGCATAAATTCTGGCCCTGATCTCACCCCGGTAATACATTCATTGACAAAAACAAGTCCTGCAAATGCAAGCAAACTAAAATTCGGGACAAATACCACAAATTTCACAATGTGGACAAATGAGCCTGCCGAGTGCAGATATGATAAATCAAAGGATAAAGATTATGATTCCATGTCAAATTCCATGAGCTGTCTGACAAACCTTTCTGACAGACAGATATTCGGATGGCCATGCACTACAACATTCACTAACTTAAGCAAACAGAATAGCTTTTACATAAAATGCAGGGATCAGCCTTGGAAAACCAATGCGAGTGAAAGAAACACAAATATCGAAGATTATGCTTACACAATATCTGTAACAGAAACAAACCTGGCAATTAATTCAACTTATATCATTTACAATGGAGCAAGAATAAACATAAATCCAGTAACATTTGCCGAAATTCTTGGTGGAGGAAGTTCATTCGCAGTTGAATTTAATGTGGAAACTACTAGTGGGGTGAACAATGGAATTTCAACATGCTTCTATCAGTGGGGAAATGATTCAATACCATTCCTGAATACAAATGCAAAAGTGCACAAACAAAAATTCAATTTAATCAATGGAAACTACAATGTCTCAATAACATGCAGAGATTCTGTTGGCAATGAAGCGAAAGCAATGATGCCATTCAAATTGAATATAGATTCCTCTGCCCCAATAGTTGTGAGAGCATACAATGAAGGCAAATTGAAAATAGTTACAAATGAGCAGGCAAAATGCTATGCGTCTTATGACAATTGCAATTTCAATGCAGAGTCAGGACAGGCAATGGAGATTGGGTTCACAAAAGACCACACAATAGCTTGGGATCCAAAGAAAATACATTACATTAAGTGCAAGGACTTGTTCAATAATACAAACTCTGGCTGTGCAATCCAGATAAATCCGACTAAATTTAGTTGAAAATCATTTTAATGGTGATGGATCAGAATTTCTAACAGAAAAAGTAAATTTGCTATCCTCTAAGATATCCATATCCAATTCACTTACTATATAACTTTCTTCATAAGAATCCAGTGAAGCAAGTCTTCCTGTCAAAGGAGCAGCTATACTGGAATGTCCAGCCAACTTTTCCAAAGCAGGATTAGAGACTACTTTTCCTTTTTCAGTCTTTCCTCTGCACTTATAAATCCCAGCTGCATTTGCAATCACAAAAAAAACTTCGTTTTCCATTGCTCTAACTGCAGGGAATAATTGTAGTGTTTTTATATCTGCATCAATCGGGAAATTTGTCTTCAAAAATTCCTCATTTTTATCATAAAGGTTAGAGTAATAGCTCCAAAAAGCAGGACAAAAAATTATTTTTACATCTTTTTTCGCTAACTCTCTAGCTAAATTTGGATATAAAAAATCCCTACAAATCAGTATCCCTATTTTCCCAAATTCAGTGTCAAAAACTTGTAATTTTTCCCCTTTCTCAGTATACTCAGATTCGCCATATTTTGTCAAAGCAATTTTATCATGATTACCGATTATTTTTCCATTTCTGCCTATTAAATAAGAAGTGTTATAATATTTGTTTTCTCTTTTTTCTAGAATTGAACCGGCTATACAATAAATCTTATTTTCTTTACATAGCTTTTGAATTCCTATGATAAATTTTTTAGGGTTATCTTCCATGTAGTCCTCGGATGCAAGAATTCCATCAAATTTTTCCGGGAAAACTATAAAATCACACGAATTTTCTTTAGCTAATTTAAAGAATTTCACTATCTTTTCAAAATTCTTTTTTGGATTCAATGGAACAATTTCCATCTGGACCACCATCACTTTTGGATTTTTCATGGTAAATATTCCTCCCTTAATTTATGTAATTCTCTGGCAAGTTTTAGTTTCTGAGCATCTTTCCAATAAGTCTTCATTCCCCCAACCCATGCTGCATCTTTTCCTTCATTTTCATCAAATTCAGACATTCTAGAGATTGGGCCTGCCGCAGAGTATCTAAACCTCGTCCCATCCATCCTAGAATACATTTTCTTGACCCATTCCTCCCCATGTCCGAGCTCTTTTGCAGCTTGTTCTGAAGTTACTCCCTTCAAAAACCTATGTACAAGTGGATCAAGATATCTAAAATCTGCTCCAAACATATGCTCATGAGTTGAACTAAATTCACTTATTCTTTTCTGTTGATCCCTAATTCTTGCTGGCACTCCCAATTGTCTTGCAAGCTCATACACTTCTGATTTCAACAAATCTTCAAAAATTTCAACCATCCCCATATATGCACCAGTCGTCACATTTCCCAATACTAGTTCAGTCATGTTTGAGGTATCAATCGTAATTGCATCTTCTGAAGAACTATAACTCTCAAGCGCACTTGCCCTCGCCCTTGCCAATCCTTCTGCCTTCAATAAATTATTTACAAAAGGACCATGATCTTTTTTTCCCGTCAAATCCCAATGTGCTCTTACTAAACCACTTATATCTATAGTGTCTGCTTCAACACCAAGATAATTTATCATAAAATCTGCATATCCGGCATCTTCTTTTTCACCATCAGTCATGTAATCGTGTCTCAATAAGACTGCCCTTGTATTGTCTTTTCCAACAGCTTCAACTGCAGCAGCTAAAGCGGTTGAAGAATCTAATCCTCCGGATAAACCAACAGCAACTACTGCGGGTTTCCCATAGTTTACACTAACTTCATCATAAGACCTTCTTATTAAATCCAAAGCCAAATCTTTGTATCCTTCAGGCAATCTAACTTTTGCTAAGCCTACTTTTGACTCCAAATTTATTTTTGGTTTTTTTGTTCTTAAAACTTCATTGATTTCGTTTGTATCGATTTTCATTTTTGTTTTTTACCATATTTAGTTACTATTTAGTAGTATCTACTTTATTTAAACTTTTCCTTTAGAATGTCTTAATTTATCACTAAATTTATAAATATACCTTAATTATTAAGAAAATGCCTGTAAACACCAAACTTAAGTCGAGGATAATGGATGAAAAGGATAAAAAAATTCTCATGATTCTCCAAGAAGATGGAAGAGTCCAACTAACAGATATAGCAAAAAAAGTCCATCTTTCAATTGATTCTACCCATAGAAGGATAAAAGAAATGATGGCGAAAGGAATTTTCACTTCAGGGATTTTCATAGATCCAAGAGCAATAGGATTCCCATTGGTTGCAGATATAAAGATCAAACTAAGAAATATTGATGAAAAGGAAAAAGAGAACTTCATTAACTATCTAAAAAACCATCCAAGAGTTATTGATTTGCTTTCTGTGATGGGAGATTTTGATTTAACGTGTGTTTTGATTGCAAAAACTACAGACGAACTTGATAAAATCTCAACTGAAATAAGACAAAAACATAGTGAACTAATTGCAGACTGGAAAGGAATGTTGATCCTCAAAACATACAAATTTGAATATTACGATTTATCATCCTAAAAATGGAATAAAAAATGTCAAAAAATTATCAAAGAGTTTTTAAATTAAAAAGCCATAAAAACAGGATGGAAAAGAGGGGGCAATTAACGATATTCATAATCATTGCAGTAGTAATTATTGCCCTTGGGGTTATGGTTTATTTCTTTGTTCCTCAAGTAAGAACGGGATTGGGAGTCAGCACAAACAATCCCGTATTATATATTCAAGATTGCATAAAGGGAAAAGTGGAAACAACGGTTGATGAGCTATCAGTTCAAGGAGGAAGCATGAATCCGCAGAAATACCTTTTGCATAAAGATCAAAAAATAGAATATCTGTGTTACACGGAAGAATATTACACAACTTGTGTCATGCAGCAGCCATTGCTTAAGGCACATGTTGAAAGTGAAATAAAAAACGAAATCACTAGCGAAGTGAATGCGTGCTTTGATTCATTAAAGCAGAGCTTTGAAAGACAAGGATACGCTGTGAATTTGGTAAAGGGAGAAACGGAAGTTGAATTGATTCCAAACAAAGTTCAAATAACATTCCAAAACAGTTTGACATTGACGAGAGAAGGAACAGAAAGATACGACAACATAACTGTTTCAATTGACAAAAGCACATATGAACTGGTAAGCATTGCAAACAGCATCTTGAATATGGAAGCAAGATATGGAGATTCCGAAACTACGATATATATGGATTATTACCACAACATAAAAGTTGAAAAGAATAAGCAAACCGACGGAAGCAAGATTTACATCATAACAAATAGAGACACTGGAGACAAGTTCCAGTTCGCAACGAGAAGTGTTGCATGGCCACCAGGAATATGAAAAACAAAATTTATTTTTTAGTGATACTTGGAATATTTTTATTTGCAAATAGTTTTGTCCTTGCTGAAAGCACATACTGTGCAGAAAAAACAAAAGACGGAGCATGGTGCCAAAATGTTCCATTGGACAAGGTAGATCAGAATTACAGATACGTACCAACAAGCTGTGATGCAACTTCCTATTGCAGATTGGGAACTTGTGTAAACAATCAAGAAGGAATATGCATGGAAAACACTCCTGAGAGGGTTTGCTCCGAGCCTGTCAAGGGAAAAGCCGGAGTCTGGTTCAATGATCAGGCAGCAAATATTCCACAATGCCAATTGGGATGCTGTCTTCTTGGAGACCAGGCCGCATTTGTAACGCAGACAAGATGCACCCAACTGTCCTCATTGTATGGATTGGAAACAGATTACAAACCAAACATCAAAAGCGAAGCCCAATGCATTGCAACGGCAACATCGAGCGTGAAAGGGGCTTGTGTTTTTGAAAAAGATTTCCAGAGGACATGCAGATTCATAAGCCAGGCTGAATGCAGCAAAATAAGCACCAGTTCAACAAATTCAAGCGTTGAATTCCATGAAGGATTTTTATGTTCCGCTGCAGAATTAGCAACAAACTGCGGACCCAGTCAAAAAACAATAGTTGTGGAAGGAAGGGATGAAGTCTATTTTGTGGACACATGCGGGAATCTGGCAAATATCTATGATTATGAAAAATCAGAGGATCCTGCATACTGGCAAAAAGTTGTAAGCAAGGTAGACAGCTGTGGTTATGGAAAAAACAACGCTGGTTCTGCAACATGTGGAAATTGCGATTACTATCTTGGCAGTACAGGAAAAGCATATCAGAGAAGTGCAGATCCGACATCCCCTAAATTGGGAAGTTACATATGCAGAGATTTAAGCTGCAGTTACAAAGGAAACAAGTACCAGCATGGAGAATCGTGGTGTGTTTCTTCCGACAATGGTAAGAATCTTCCTGGAAGCAGATACTTCAGGCAAGTCTGCTATAATGGAGATGTGACTACAGAAGCCTGCGCTGATTTCAGGCAGGAAACATGCATTCAGGATGAAGTAAACAAATTCAAGACTGCTGCATGCAGAGTAAACATGTGGCAGGAATGCACTGCACAGGACAGTGAAAAAGATTGCCTGAATACAGATCAAAGAGATTGCCAATGGAGCAACGATAAATGCGTTCCAAAAAATGCCCCTGGATTTGATTTCTGGAAGTCAACTGGAAACGCAACTGCACCAACGAGCAACGCAGAAACACTTTGCGCAACTGCAAACAACAAATGTGTCGTGAAATTCAAAAAATCAATTTTAGGAAGCTGGGAATGTACTGAAAACTGCGATTGCCTTGGAGCGAATTGGGCAAGCGAACAAAACAGGATGTGCATTGCCTTGGGAGATTGCGGAAGCAACGTGAATTATGTAAATCAGAAGGGATACTACGACATAAATGACATGGTGGAAAGATCCGATGAAGAATAAAATTCAAACAAAAAAGAAAGATGTGATTTTCATAATTGCAAATCTTATTCTTTCGGTTTTCGCTTTTACGGCTATGGTAAGTTTTAATACAGAAATTGTAAGTGCAACAACCCAATCAGAATGTCTTACACAATTTCCGGGAGGAGGAGCTGGAGAAGATGCTACAGCATATTTTGGTTGTATGAGAAGCGTAGAGTTTACGTCTACACCTCCAGCTACGAATGTGCCAGCAACATCATCACAGATTTTCCTAGATGGTGTGGAAATATCTCCGGATATTTATCGTGCCTGTAATGGTAATGCTGCATGTATACATCGATCCCTTGGTACCTCTCCTGCAACCACTGCAGCAGGAACGGGCGGTGAAGTTGCAACCTACACTCCTTTTTACGGAATAAAAGATGAATTTCTTGGAAACATTGCTGAGGGATTATTCTGGTCTATAGCAGTTGTAGCTGGAATACAACTGGCAGGAAATTTATTCGGTGTTGAAAAAGAATCTTTGAATGCCGCATCAAAGGCCGCAGTAACAGGAATAATTGCTGGTAAGGCATTGTATGGTGCAGCACAAAAATGGGGGGAAAGCAGCTGGAAAATTTTCGGAACTGAAGGACCCCTTGGATTGAATTACGCGGCATGGGCGGGAATTGGAATTGGAGTTTTGATTTTCCTGTCACAATACAAAAAAGAGGATTTGAAAACAGTTCAATTTACATGCCTTCCATGGCAGGCTCCAACAGGAGGAACAAACTGCGAGCAATGCAACAACAAGGATCTTCCATGCAGCGAATACCAATGCAAGGCATTGGGGCAGGCATGTGATTTGGTAAACAAAGGAACAAGTGAGGAAAAATGTGTTTGGGTTAACAGGCAGGATGTAAACCCCCCAACAATAGAACCTTTGGATGAAGCCTTGCAATTAAATTACAAATACAATCCCGATGGGACAATATCACCTCCAGACAGAGGAGTGAAAGTTCAATATTCAATTTCACAGGACAATTGCATACCTGCATTCACTCCATTGACATTCGGAGTCAAAATGAATGAGCCGGCCGCATGTAAAGTTGATGTATTAAGGAAAAATAATTACACTGAAATGTCAAACTTCATGTCCTCGGGATTGTTGAGATACAATCACACATTTGCATTAAGTCTTCCAGGACCGCAAGCATTGGCCGCAGAAAACATAACAATACAGAATGATGGAAATTACAATTTGTTTGTAAGATGCCAGGATGCAAACGGAAATTCAAACATTGCAACATTCGTTTTCAAGTATTGTGTTGACAAAGGACCAGATACCACAGCTCCATTGATAGTAACCACAAATTTGTTGAACAACATGCCAATCTCCTACAACCAGACTTCAGTAAACATTGATGTTTATACAAATGAGCCTTCAAGCTGCAAGTGGAGCCACAATGATAGAGATTATGATTCAATGGAGCAGACTATGAGTTGCTCAACTAGTATTTTTGAATATAATGCCAAATTGTTATACAAATGTGCTACAAACTTAACCGGATTGAAGAGTCAGACCGCAAACGATTTTTACTTCAGATGCAAGGACAAACCAAACTCTCCTGAAAATGAAAGAAACGTAAATACACAATCATACAAGTTCACATTGATAGGAACACAGCCATTGGTAATAGCTTCAGTAAAACCAAACAACACGATCCTAAAGGATTCAACAGGAAATGTAAAGGCAACACTTCAAGTGAACACGACTTCAGGATATGATAAGGGAAAAGCCATATGTTATTACAGCAATACTGGAAGTGAAAGCAGCTACATCAAGTTCTTCAAGACAGATTCATTCCAGCATTCGCAGGATTTGTTCCTAACGGCAGGAGCCTACAACTACTTTGTGAAATGCACAGATCTTGGAGGAAACACTGATTATGAAACAATAAACTTCACAATTGAAACTGATTTAACTGTGCCAACTGTTGTGAGGGCATTCAAGGAAGAGAATAATCTAAAATTCATAACAAATGAAAATGCAACTTGCGTTTACTCTACATTCGGATGCAACTATGAGTTCAACCAAGGAACAAACATCACCACAATCGACAAGACAAGCCATTTCACGGCATGGAACTTGCAGACAAACTTCTATGTAAAGTGCAGGGACATATACGGAAACCAGCCAAATCCGGACAGATGCAGCATAACTATAAGGCCGAGCAAATTATTATAAATATTGTAACTTCTTAGTAGTAATAAGGGGAAAGATTTAAAAATACCTTATTCAGATTAGTGTAATGAAGGGATTGGAAGAATTTGATCTTGAAAGAATTGATAATAGTAATTCCCAAGCCATATCTTACCTGAGAGATAAAGGGGCAATAATCGTTAACGGAATAAAGGGGGGAGTAATAGATAGGCTATATGGGGAAGCCGCCATATTACTTAATTTACCTTCGGAAGTTAAGGCTCAACTTCAAGACGATCTGGATATTCCTTTTGAATACACTAATGCTCCAGAGGAAGAGCGAAATCCAGTTAGTTCTTCCCGTGAACTAATATCGGGACCAGTTTACGCAGGATTTAAACCAGTTCGTCAAGAAACATTATCTCGCTATCCTAAAACTAATTTGCTAACCTGCATAGATGCTCTGGATATTGCCTATCGCGAAGGATTAAGAATACAAAGAGCTTTAGGTTTTGGAGTAGAGCATGGTAATCCAACGCTTTCTGTGTATAAATATCCTCCAACAAGTGATGAATTTAGAGTGTCAGAACACGATGATGTGGGTTATGTCTTGGCATTTGCTCCAAGAGGAGAATCTTTAGAAATTCTTGCTAAATTTAACGATAAGCCCGAATGGGTATCTCCAGCTCTTAGGATAGATCAGGCATTAGTTTTAGATAAAAAGATTAGGCATAGAGTTTCGAATACGCCGAATAAAGGAAGATTTTCTATAACGATGGAAATCTAACAAACCTTTTAAGTATAATTTCTTTTAATTAAATATGAAAAAGAGGGGCCAAATTGAGATGTCTTTCGGAATGATTTTCTCAATAATCATGATTGTTATTTTCATTTCTTTTGCCTTTTATGCGATAAGTAAATTCCTTGATGTACAGAATTCAACTTCTGTTGGTAGTTTCGTAACAGACTTTCAGGCAGACATAGATAAGATATGGAAAGGCTCACAGGGGATGCAGGAAAAAACATATTCTCTTCCTGAGAAAATAACTCATGTGTGTTTCATTGATTATGCTTCATCACCAAGAGGGCAGCAACAAACATTCTATCATGAATTGGAACAGAATTATTATGAAAGCGAAAACATTTTCTTCTATCCAATAGGTGCTGCACAAGGACTAAATGCAAAGGAGATGAAGAACATAGCTTTGAATAAAACAGTCATTGATGAAAATCCATTATGCTTTGAAAATGAAGAAGGAAAAGTAACGTTCATAATAAAAAAAGAATTTGGTGAAGCATTAGTCACAATATCAAGATGAAACATGTATTATTTGTTTGCAAATATAATCGGTTTAGGAGTAAAATTGCGGAGAATCTTTTTAAGAAATATAATAATAAAATAAAAGTTAAAAGTGCAGGTATAATCAAAGGTAGCTTCACAAGTCCATTTCAGGGAAAAATATGTAAAAAGTTTGGAATTAACATAAAAAGTCCAACAAAAGGAATAAGCACTAATCTTCTAAAATGGCAGGATACTATTGTTATAGTTGCTGATGACGTCCCTAGATCTATCTTTAAAGAGAATAAGAAGTTTGGTAAAAAACTAATAGTTTGGGATATCCCTGATGCCAAAACAGACAAAGAACAAGCAATTATAAAAATAATTAAAACTATAGATAAAAAAGTTAAAAAGTTGGCAAATGAGAAATAGAAAAGGATTGGAGATGTCTTTTGCATGGCTCTTTGCAATCATTGTCGGAGCAATCATACTATTGCTTGCGATTTACACATCAACCAGAATCATTCAAACAGAACAAGTTGCATTGGATGCAAGAACTGCCAAAGAAATAGGGGTTTTACTTGATCCTTTGGAGATAAGCTTTGAAACAGGTAAATCTAATTCCCTCACACTTGCGACAGAAACAAGGATCTATAACAGATGTAACAATGAAGGAAATTTCGGAAGGCAAATAATAAAAGTATCACAGAAAAGTCTTAACCAATGGACAGAAACAGATGTTAACGTTGGATTCCAGAACAAAATCATATTTTCTGATAATTATGTGGAAGGGAAAAAGTTCTTGCTGTTCTCCAAACCATTTGAATTTCCATTCAAAGTAGCGGATGTCATCTATCTTACATCCTCTAATAAAAAATATTGCTTCATAAACCCACCAAATGATATTGAAAATGAAATATCAAGCCTAAACCAAGAAAATTTGTTCACAGAAAATTGTCCTACAAACAGCACAAAGGTTTGCTTTGGTTCTTCATCTGACTGCAATATTTTAGTAAATTATGGTGGAAAATATGTAGAAAAGAACAATCAAAAACTTTATTTCCATTCCGATTCACTGATGTATGCTGCCGTGTTTTCAGATAAGGAAGTTTATGAATGCCAATTAAAAAGGGTTATGCAGAGGGCGGAACAATTATCTACATTATACTTGGATAAATCAGAGTTGGTATCACAGCAAGGATGCAATTCTAACTTGAATGTGGAATTGCTTGGACTGGCAAGCGCTGAAGATACTTTCAACAGTTCTACAGACTTAAATGATTACATAATAGATTTAGCTGATAGCGCTGATTCAAAAAATAAAATAGCAGAATGCAGACTATGGTAAAAAAGGCACAAATGAAAATACAGCAAATGGTATTCATGCTCTTAGCTGTGACTTTGTTCTTTGTTTTAGCAGGACTGTTTATTTTAGCAATACAGTTTTCAAATTTAAGAGAGTCAGCATCAGTGTTGGAAGAAAGAAATGCCTTGTTACTTTCGACCAAACTCGCAAATTCTCCTGAGTTTTCATGTGGGGAAGCATTCGGGCAATCAATGAGCAATTGTATTGATGCAGACAAAGTAATGGTATTAAAAGGAAATATTCAAAAATATTCTGGTTTCTGGGATGTTGACAATCTTGAAATAAGAACAATTTATCCTTCTGGTGAGGTGGAATGTACTAGCTCCAATTACCCGCAATGCAACATCATAAAACTGAAACAAGGTCAAATAACTTCAGAGTTCTCAAACTTTGTATCCTTATGTAAAAAAGAAAATATTGATGGAAAAACACAAAATAAATGCTGGGTAGCTAAATTAATGATAAGTTATGGAAACAAAACACGATGAAATCTAAAAAAGCACAAGAGGAGATGGTTGGATTTGCACTGATCATAATAGTGGTTTCAATAATCTTATTAGTATTTGTGGGATTCTCATTAAGAGACAATGAAAAGGAAAGTGTTGAAAGCTATGAAGTAGAAAGCTTCTTGCAAGCGGCTTTACAATACACAACTACTTGTGAAGACAATTTTGAACAATTATCCATGCAAAAAGTAATCTATTTGTGTCAAGCAGGAGATTCTTGCTTAAGTGGAGAAAACCCTTGTCAGATAATGAGTACGGAACTACAAAGCCTAACAGAAAGTAGCTGGAAAACAGGAACTGAAAGACCAGTTAAGGGATATGAACTTTTAGTGATTAGCCGAAACCAAACATTAATGAATTTAACAGAAGGAATAAAAACAATTAACTCCAAAGGATCAGTTCAATACTTACCAAAAGAGATAGAAGTCTACTTTACTGCTTATTATTAGGTACTACGTTTTTATATTTAAGGTAATCTTATCCACTACAATTATCGGCCTATGTCTTATTCTTTCTTTTGTTTTTTCCTGAACTAATTCAATAAATCCAAATCTTTCTAGTAGTTTTACATCATCATTCACTGCCTTGAAGCTTCTTCCAAGCTTTTTTGCAAGATCATAAATGGATATTGGCTTTTGAGTCTTGATTACATGCAAAATTTTCGCTTTTTCATTGCTTAAAATCTGTCTTACGGCCGCAATGCTTGAAAAATCATAGTTTTCTTTAGATTTTCTAAATAGGGAAAACGCCCCTCCCGACGCTGTTATCGTGACTTCCCTTATTTTTGTTTTTTCTGCCATTGGTTCAAAGCACCATATATAAGAAAGTTGTTTAGATATATTAAACATATACTTTCACTATATATATCTTTCTTCCTACTATATATTAAAGATTTAATAGAGCTTTAAATCACGAAAAAAGATTTAAAGACTTATTCTTTTTTAGTAACAACGCAGCTTTTATAAACTAAAAGTTGAAAAATAACCACTTTTGATAATATATAGATCCAATTATGACAAGCTTTTTAAACGAAAACGGACTTATCCGATTGCTCACAAGAGCCTTGGGTTGTCTTAGACAACATGATTATAAAGGTGAAAGGGGGTTTAAATTGAAACGATGATTAATTTTAAGAAAATATCAGCTTTTGGAACATCGGCATTGATGATGGGAATGACTATGGGTATGGCTGCTGCTGCAAACTATCCGGCACCTTTCGTGTCTGGTGGAATGGCAGATGTGGCTGTTGTCTATGGTACTGGAGCTGGAGTCTCTGTACTAGACGCTGTTGAAGCAGGAAACATACAAAGTAATTTGCAATCTTTCATGGGAGCTTCAACTGCTGCAGGTACAACCACCTCAACAAGTGGTGAGACTGCTGCTTTGGACACAGGTTCGACAAGAATCTGGTTAAATACCTCATTAAACACTGCTAAAACTACATTGACAAAGACAGAATTGCCAACAACATTGAAAGACTATACTTTCTCTGGAAACGTTGATTCTAAACTAACTGCAACAATAAAGCTCGTAGCTGGAGCAAATGCAGGTGGTGAAAACTCTGGAAAAGTTATCTTTGCTAAACAGCCAAAGAGTAGTGATGAGCCTAAATTAGGTATAAGCATGGGATCTAGTGCCACGTCAAATCCAACGTATAACGCTTCTGTAACAATGAGTGCAATAAACTTCACTCATGCAGATTCTCAAGGAGAGGAAATTATGCTTTTCGGACAGAAATTTACAATAGCTTCTGCTACGGATCTTGACACATTAGTCCTTCTTAAATCGGCTCAAAGAGCTGACTTAAGCAGCACAAATCCTACTGTGGATGTTACAGTTTCATCAAAGACTTACACTATTACATTGGTATCTGCTTCAGATAGTTCTGCTACTATTAAAGTAACAGACGTTGCTGCAGGAACTAGTGAAACAAAGGA
>CAZIET010000002.1:0-37551 GCA_964538405.1 Candidatus Woesearchaeota archaeon | reverse complement strand
AAAAGATCTAGCTGCGTAAATAGGTTTAAATATAATATTTCTGAATTATTGTAATGAATAAAAAGAAAAAATGGTTGATTTTCGGATCTATATTCGCAGCTTTTATTCTAGCAATGTATTTTCTTTATTATAATCCCAATTCAACCCCGGGAATGTATGATGATTTTGCAAAATGTTTGACAGAGAAAGGAGTGAAAATATACACAGCCTACTGGTGCCCTCATTGCAAAGAACAAAAAGAAATGTTTGGGACTTCAATAAAATATCTTAATGATACTGAATGTTCTCTTCCAAATGCAGCAGGACAGAATGATGTTTGCAACAAGGCAGGAATTACAGGTTATCCAACATGGGAATTAGGAAATGGTACTCAAATCCAAGGGACTCAGACTTTTGAGGAGTTAAGTAGACTAACTGGTTGTAGTTTACTTAATTAGAAAATTCTTTAACTGATTTAATCACATCTTCTTTGAACTTTTGCCAGTTGCTTTGCCAAATTGGAAGAACTTTGTAACCTTTGTTTTCATAATCCTTCACTTGTTCATTAATATCTTCATTTGTATGCCAATGATCTCCATTAAGAAGTATTACTTTTTTATCTGAAACATGTTTAAAATCAGGGTTCCTTCTTTTACCTGAAATGCAAGGACCAATCCAAAAAGATCCGTTACCGGTATATACAAATGGTAATTGGCTCTCTTTACAGATTTTTTCGAAATCTTTTTCAAATTTATTTTCTTTCAAATTTTTAAAGGACTTCAACATGTTTTTCACAAATTCTTCATCATTCAACCATCTATCTTTTAACGTCTTTGCCATCTTTTTCTTAACATCTTCTCTTTTCATAGGGTTTAAATCTCCTCTTTTAGCAAGAGAGTTTTTTCTTCTGTGCTCTGAAGAATGCTTTTTGCCTAACCAGACTTTTACAATTTCACCACTCCTAAATTTTTCAGTTTTTATTTCAGCTAATTTCTTAACCTTATTATCAGTTTCTTTAGTTAATCCATAATTCCAAGGCTTTTTACCATACATTGGATTTTTAATTCCATCTTGAAAATGAGGGTTATTCTTAACATATTTCTTCATTCTTTTACTCATCTTTTCTCTCCAAATTAAAGCTTTTTCAGGGTTATTTATTATCCAATTTTTAGAAGGCATTTTACATTTTTTACGTCGATAAACAATGAGATTTTTGTTTAAATAGTTAAGGTACAGCTTCGTAATAGTGACAGTTCTGAAAGCTAAATCTTTATAAAATTAAGAAAGTTTGAAATGATATGGAAAAAGATTTAGGAAAAATAAGGAAAAATGACACAACAGAGATAGTTGTAAGACTAGATGATTTTGGTGGAAGAAAAGGATTAACAATTAGAGAATTTGTAACTAGCGACAGGTATACAGGATTCACAAAACAGGGGGTTAGAATTCTTGCCTCAGACTTTCCAAAATTCAAGGAAATGGTAGATTTAGTAACTAAAGAGGATCTGAAAGAAGAAGCGCAAAGTTCCTCTTCTCAGAATGAAGAATTACCAGATTACTAAGAACCTTTTTTAATATTTATTTCTTTATTATAAAATGAAATCGAAAAAGAGATTTGTTATTGGAATTACTGGTCCCAGCGGTTCTGGCAAAACAACAATAAGTGAAATCCTGACAAAAAGGCTTAAGGCAGGATTAATGCATTCAGATGATTATTGGAAATATCATGGTAGAAAAATTCCTTCTAGAAAAGAATGGAAAAAGTGGGAACATCCATCAAGTATAGATTTTAAGAGATTGGAGAGGGATATTGTCAAACTAAAGAACAAAATTATAATTGTTAAGGGTTTTCATATGTTATATAACAAAAAGATAAGAGATATTCTTGATTTGAAGATATATGCAGATATTCCTAAAAGTCTTATAGTAAAAAGAAGATTGGATAGATTTGGTCATGAAGATAACCAAGAATGGTACAGCAAAAATATTGTCGTCAAATCTTATAAAAAATATGGGGAACCCACAAAAAAACATGCAGACCTGCACATTATGGGAACTGAAAATATAAACAAAAATGTTAAGAAAATATTAGATTATATAAAAAATGCCAACTGATTTTGAAAAAAGAGTTTATGAAATTCTGAAAAAGATTCCCAAAGGAAAAGTTACAACCTACAAAAATATCTCAAAGAAATTAGGAAAAAAATCTTATCGCGCAGTGGGAAATGCACTGAACAATAATCCCTATGCTCCAAAAATCGCGTGTCATCGTGTAATAAAATCAAACGGAAAAGTAGGTGGATTTGCTCATGGTACAAAAAAGAAAATTGAAATGTTAAAAAAGGAAGGAATCATAATAGAAAACGGAAAAATTGATTTGAAGAAATTTGGCATTTAAGTTATGAATTCGCAAAACTTTTAACCCCATTCTATTACTACTAATTATGATTAATAAAGAACTAGAAGTTCCTGATGTGTATAGAGATTGGGAAAAGGTATATTCAAATAAATCTACACCCTGGGATGTAAATCAATCCGAAGATGAACTTGTTAGGCTTGTTAAAGGTAAAATTGTTAAACCATGTAAAGTTTTAGAACTAGGTTGTGGTCATGGTAACGACTCTATTTTCTTGGCAAAAAATGGTTTTGAAGTTACCGCTATCGATATTTCAAACAATGCTATAGGAGAAGCTAAAAAAAGGGCAGAGAAGAACGGTGTCAAAATAAAATTTTTAGTCGAAGATGCATCTCAACTTAATTCCCTAAAAGAAACATTCCAATTTATCTACGACAGAGCTTGCTTTCATTTTATTCCTAAAGAAAAAAGGGCAGGATATCTTACAAACATTAAAAGGCTCTTGAAAAAAGGAGGTTATTTTGTCTTAATTGCATCTAGTGACCAAGGAGATGTTAAAGGTCCATATCACTTTTCTAAAGAAGATATTGAACAACTCTTTAGAAATGAATTTGAAATACTAGAAATCAGGCTCATAACCCTTGAACAACATAAAGAAAAGCCCAAACCTTATTTCTGTTTGATGAGAACAAGACAGTTATAATATTTAACTTCCAATATGAATATTTGTTTCCCCAGCAACATCAAATCCCTGAATTTTTCCCGCAAGATTTAACTTTCCGTTTATTGCTTCAAGATTTCCCTTGAATCCAGTAATTGTAACCTGCTCTTCCTGTATGTTGATTGCATTTTTTCCATTCCCAACATTTATTGTTCCGGAAGTCACATAGGTTGCTCTCTTTATCTGTACTTCATTTATCAAAATAAGCATATTATAATTGATTGGAGTCTGTAAATTTATTTTTGATGTTTCTTTTGTTTGTGGAGTTACAAGAATTCCGTTAATTGTTGTTTCAACAGCCTTTCCATTTAATTTTGAAATCTTTCCTGAATCAAAAATTATTTCTCCTTCATAGTTTCTAAACACAATGTAATTGTTCTTTGAATCTCCCAAAAAGAATTTCTGATCTCCTACCTGAAGATATGACTCAGCTCCCCCTCTGACTTCCACTTTTTCAAAGCTCCCGGTTAATGTCAATTCTGGCACGGTGGTTGAAGAACTAAAGTCAATTGATTTTCCGGATGTAGTTCCGCTAATAATATCTCCACCACCACTAATAACACTTCCTGTAAAGTCAAATCCCCCAAAGAAAGAAGTGTAAATAATTAGCGCAAAAATTCCCAAAAACATCAAAAATAATGCCCACTTAAAGTAGTATTTTTTTGATTTGTGTTTTTTACTGTCTTTCTTTATGAATTCTATCTCACTCATTATGAAATTCTCCTGATTTTTGTTTTCATATTGGCGACCCCTCTCCTGCTTTTTTCTTGTTCATGTTTTTTTCCAAAAAGTCAATGAACTCCTCAGGCTTGTTCACATTTTTTATCAAAACAGTGCTTTCCTTTGAAAATAATCTGGCCCTTACATCCCCATAATTAAGAAATCTCTGCCAAACATGCTGTCTTGTATCTGCATCGCTGACTGAAACCAAATCTACCCTTCTTGTTGTCCTTGATAAAAGGCCTTTTGAAACCACTAATGCATTTGGATTGACCTCATACCAGCTTCCCAATCTGTGAACTTCAGTAATTACAAAACATGCGACTATGAATCCGATTGCAAGTTTCAATGTAAGATTGCTTACTTCTTTTCCTGTAATCTTAGCAATTCCAAGAGTCAAAACAAGGATAAATATCATCAAATATATGGGAAAATAAATTTTTCTGGAACTCCGGACGTGAAGAACATCGCCCCCTTTCTCTTTCATGATTTTAATAATGTATGGAGGATTATAAAGATTATGTTGTTTTATTCTTCCATAAAATCAATTACTGTTAAAATTGCGCAGACAATTATCAATCCTATAAATATACGGGCATCCCACATGCCGAGATACGAATAATACTTGTATGTTTCAAAAGCTAGAAAAGCCGTTAAGGCTGCAAAAAAAAGCCCATACCACATTCCCATGAAATATTCAGTGTTTTGTATTATTTAAATTTAATTTAGAAAGCTCTAAAAGGGAAAAATTACTCAAAAAAGAATGGAAAACACGATAATACGACAGCCGATCATCACGGTTGCAGGTCACGTCGACCACGGTAAAACGAGCATTTTAGATTCAATTAGAGAGAGCTCGGTTCAAGAAAAAGAAGCTGGCGGAATCACCCAAAAAATCTCTTTTACATTATACCCCATTGAACAACTGAAAAAATCATTTCCCCTTATAACTAAGTCTAAAATGAAAATAGACATCCCCGGATTTTTATTCATAGATACTCCGGGACATGCATCATTTACAAATCTGAGAAAGAGAGGAGGAAGCTTAGCAGATATTGCAATCCTTGTAATAGACATCAATGAAGGAATAAAGCCACAGACTCAGGAAGTTATACAGATTCTGAAAAAAAATAAAACTCCTTTTATTATAGCACTGAATAAAATCGATAATATTTCTGGATGGAGAACAAACAAAAATCCAGATATTGACCTAAGAAAAAATATTGAAACCCAGCCAATCAATGTAAAGCAGATCTTTGATGAAAGATATATGACCATTGTAGGATCGCTTAATTCGTTTGGGTATGATGCAGAACTATTCTACAATATTTCTGATTTCACAAAAAATCTTGCATTGGTTCCATGCAGCGCAAGAACAAAAGAGGGAATTCCCGAACTCATTATGGTGTTGTGTGGATTAAGCCAGAAGTATCTCGGGGAGAAATTATCACAAAAGGAAGATGCAAGGGGAATAATCTTAGAAGTAAAAAAGGAGAAGGCAATGAACTATGCAGAATCAATACTTTACAGCGGAAAACTTTCAAAGGATGATGAAATCGCAGTTGCAGATATTGAAGGTAATGCAAAAACAACAAGAATAAGAATTTTGGAGGAAATAGTCCCCCTTAGTAATAAATTCCAGCCAAAGGATGAAGTTCATGCTGCAACCGGATTAAAGCTTCAATTTACGGAAAAGTTTGAAATACTTCCCGGAATGCCATTCATGAAATTCAAGAATAATCTGAATGAAATAAAGGAAATCTTCAAAAAAGAAATCCTTGAAAACATAAAAACGGAAAAGCAGGGAATCATTGCAAAAGCAGATTCTCTTGGAAGTCTGGAAGCATTACTGAGTTTGTTAAAGGAAAATAATATTTCAGTTGTAAAGGCTGGAATTGGAAACATAAATAAAACTGATTTGATTTCTGCAAAAGCCAACATAAAAATAAATGAAGTGGACGCATTGATTGCCGGATTCAATGTTTCCGTTGATGAAGAAGATAAAGAAATGCAAGGGAAGGAAATCAAGATTATTACTGAGGATGTTATTTACAAATTAATAGATAATATAAAAAAATTCCGTGAGGAAAAGGCAATTGAAATAGAAAAGAAAAAACTTCTCGGATTAAGTTCTCTGTTTAAATTAACAGTCTTGCCGCAGTTTGTTTTCAGAAATCAAAACCCATCAATATTCGGAGTGAGGGTAGAGGTTGGAAAGGCTATTACAGGAATAAACATGATTGATCAAAATGATGAAAAAATTGGGAGGATAAAGAATATGCAGTTGGAAAAGAAGTCTGTTTCGGAAGCAACTACCGGGATGGAATTGGCAATTTCAGTTCCGGGGTTAAATTTTGAAAGACAAATGAAAAACTCAAATTTCCTTTATTCTGATATGTCGGAATCTCAGTTTAAAAATCTAAAGAAAAACAAGGATGTTCTTGCGCAGAATGAAATAAGATTACTTCAGGAAATCGCCGAAATCAAAAGGAAAAAGAAGTCTGAGTGGGGAATGTAACATCAGGCATCTCCCAGTGCATAAAATCAATGAGATAAATTCTTCCATTTACCCCATATATAGAATTTCTTTTAGAATGTGCATCAAAGCCAATAACAAAACCTAAATCTTTGGCTTTTTCTATCTCTCTTTTCACCATCTCGTTGATCTCCTTATATTCATCTTTTGAAAGCTCACTCAAATTTACACCCTTAATGTACTGCATAAAAAAACCAGGAACAACACTCCATCTGTCTACTTGTAAGTCCAAAACCCCAATAGGAACAGGTACAGAAATGCTTTTTTCAAATAAGGCCCTTTGAATGGTATATTCACCCTCAAGTATAGTTCTTTGTCGCTCAATGGTTGAAGGTGTCCTGACAATTTTTACAACTAATTCTGGATTGACTCTATAAATTTTTCCAAACCCACCTCCATTTATAAGTTCAAATTTATTCCCATCCACAACAACATCACGTAGATTCATATAAAAATTTAGTCTCTTTGTTTTTAAGACTTGTGAATCGAAAAACTTTAAATACCATTTTTCTGAATAACTAATATGGCAGATTTAGTTGATTTAAGCAAATTAGTAAGGGTAAAGCAAAAAGCACCAGTTAGTCGCACTGATGTTTTAAGACCAAGCTTTTCTAGAAAAGATCCTACATCTTCAAATTCCACATCGCCTGATGATTCTGATAATTTTAATTTCAGAAAACCTTCACAGGTAAACAATGTTGTTTCTTTAGGGAAAAAAGATGTTCTTGCTGAAAAAATTCTAGAAAGTGAGGTGCCAGAAAGAATGGAAGAGTTTAGGCGAGCTGGTTATGACAGAATAGAAAAAAGGTGGGTGGGTCCGGGAAGATATGACTTATATGGAGAAAAACTTATAACTCCATATTGAAAATGTTTAAAAACAGACTTTATTGATAACTAACATGCCATTCAAGATAAACATTGCTGAAAAGACGGGAAAGACATTCCATCTGGACTTGGAAAGCGAGGAAATAATTGGAAAATCATTGCATGATAAAGTAGACGGAAAGGAAATTTCTGGAGATTTAAGCGGTTATCAGTTTGAAATTGTCGGAGCAAGCGACAAGGCAGGGTTCCCTTCCTTGAAGGAAGTTGATGGCATTGCGTTGAAAAGAGTCTTGCTTGGCTACGGAACAGGAATGAAAAAGCGTTCCAGAAGAGAAGGAAAAAAGAAAAGAAGCACTATGAAGCCTAATGGACTCAGATTAAGGAAAACGGTGAGGGGAAAGGTGATTTCTCCAGACATTGTCCAGATTAATTTGAAAGTATTGAAGGAAGGTTCAAAGAAAC
This sequence comes from Candidatus Woesearchaeota archaeon, assembly GCA_964538405.1. GTDB lineage: Archaea > Nanobdellota > Nanobdellia > Pacearchaeales > GW2011-AR1 > JAGVWT01. The sequence goes on along the minus strand of CAZIET010000002.1, from coordinate 29,952 downwards.
TCGCCGAAATATTTCCAGACCAAAACAAGCCAAAGGAAGAAGCAAAACCTGCTGCTTGATATGTTATTAATTAGTGGTAACAAAATAGGAAAATTTATAAATCCACTTTTAGTATTATTTTTACAAAGAGTTCAACAAAATGACAAAAACTATTGAAAGAAATCTAAGTTCAGGATATGGAACAAAATTTGGTTTGGATATGGGATCTATTATAGCACTAGGATTATTTATAGTATATTCATTTGGCACTTTGCCTGAAAGGATGAATGCAAATTATGATTTAAAATACGGGGAAATGGTACAGGCAGAACTTCACCCAGATTCTCAAATCTCAAAAATACAAAGATGAAAACTTCAAAAAAATTAATTATGGGGCTAAGCGCTGCATCAATTATGGCGGGAGCTTACGGACTTGGTCTAGCACAAGGCAGAAATAGTCTTTTAAATTCTACATTCTCAAGGCAATTTAGCATGCCAGAAGAGGGATATGACTGCCGACTTGACAAAAAAGACGAACAATTCAAACCACAGCTTACAAAGGCAGATGTAGGAGAATGTTTCGGTGATATAGATTACGTTGACTTCCATCCGATAGAAGTTACAGAAGAACAACCAATTACTCAAGAATATTTCCCACCATGTTATTGGGAAAGATGTGAGGATTAAAAGATGAAAAAAACCTTGTCAATACTCGCTTTGTTTGGTACCCTACTTTCTCAAACTTCAGAAGCAAAAAGGGAATTTATATTAAAGGCATCTTGTTATCCATCAGTAGTCAGATACGTGGATCAAAAAGATAGCCCCCACAATTTTTTTGTTATAGACGCAGATGGAGACAATATAGTTGATCAAGCCTTTTTTCCGAATGACCCCATTCTTAATAAAAAATTAATCAAAATTTCAAAAAATGATCCTGACCATCAAATATATCAAGAATTTTACGATAATGGAATAAAATTCTGCGATTAGAAAATTAATTTCTCCAATCTTTCCAAGAATTCTTTTTGCGCAGGATTTATTTTTTCCTTTGCCTTTTCAATTGTAAAATATTGTGCCTTGTCAATCTCAGGGATCTTCATTTTATTTCCACTTATTTCAACAGTAATATAATTCAGTCTCAAAAGTCCGCTCCAGTCTTTTTTGAAAGCCCATGCATGGACAATCTTTCCTGATTTTTGTTTTACATCTCCAAGAAAGATAAATTCCCCTTCTGGAACAATTCCTGTTTCTTCTTCAAATTCTCTTTTCGCAGTTTCTAATAATTCCTCTCCTTTCTCAACCTCTCCCTTTGGAATTGTCCATGATCCAATATCCTTATCTTTCCAAAATGGACCTCCGTGATGCGCAAGAAAAACTTCCAACTTGTCTTTAATTCGAAACATCAATAATCCCGCACTTACCCTTGTCATAAAATCAAAGAAACACCAAACCTTAAAAACTATTTCTTGCCTATAAAGCCATGGACATACCAGAGATAAACGTCGGAATTGTGGGGCATATAGACCATGGAAAAACCACTTTCTTGAGCAAGCTTACTGGAAAGTTCACAGATACACATTCAGAGGGGCTTAAAAGAGGAATTACAATAAAATTAGGCTATGCGGAAATGACAATTTACAAAACCAAAGAAGGGTTCACAAACAAGAATGAAAAAAATTCTACTCCATACAGATACGTCAGCTTCATAGATGCTCCAGGACACGAAATGCTTATGGCAACCATGCTTTCAGGAGCCGCAATTATTGACGCCGCAATTTTACTTATAGCCGCAAACGAAGGGATAAAGCCGCAGACAAAAGAGCACTTCATGGCACTGCAGGCAAAGAAAATCAAGAATATAATTATAGTTCAAAACAAAATCGATCTTGTCACAAAAGAGCAGGCAATGAAGAGTTACAATGAAATAAAGAATTTTGTAAATGGAACATTTGCAGAAAATGCGCCAATAATTCCGGTTTCAACTTTGCAAGAAATCAATTTGGACAGAGTAATTGAACAGTTGGCTAAAATGGAAATTCCAAAAAGAGACCTAAATGCAAAACCGTTGTTCCTGATTGCAAGAAGCTTTGATGTTAACAGGCCAGGAACTAAAATTAGCGATCTAAAGGGAGGGGTTTTAGGAGGAATTCTAAAATCTGGAAAATTAAAGATTGGAGACGAAATAGAAATCAAGCCCGGATTAAGCACTAAAAAAGCAAATCAGCAAATCTATGAAACTCTTACTACAAAAGTTCTTTCTTTGTACAAGGGAAGTCAACCAGTAAAGGAAGCGACCCCGGGAGTGAGCATTTCAATTGAAACTGCTCTTGATCCTTTCTTGACGAAAACAGATTCACTGACTGGATGCTTGGTTTCAGTAAAGGGTGGCTTGCCTGAAATAACTTACAAGATAAAAATGAAGCCGGAATTATTCAAGAATATTTCTGGAATTAATGATGAGCAAAAGATTGAGGAAATAAAGCACAAGGAAATGTTGATGTTAAGTGCAAATACCACTATAACTGTTGGAATTGTCGAAAAAATAGATAAAAAAACAAATGATATTGAGTTGTCACTGAACATTCCAATAGTTCCTTTGGAAGGGGATAATGTTGGAATCGCAAGAAATATTCAAGGACACTGGAGACTTATTGGTTGGGGAATTTTGGTAAAGTAATATTTATAAACAATTTTTCTGTTAACAACTCATGAAGAAGTTGGTTATTGGTTTGTTTTTTGTATTTACATTTTTGGTAATGGTTAATTCTTTTGTAATTGCTGAAGAAGGTTCAAATAGTTCTGGAAGCAGTTCAGATTCATCAACGGAATCTTCAAACTCGGAATCTTCAAACACTGAAACTGAAGTAGAAGTTAAAACCAAAACAGAAGAAAAGAATGGTGAAATAAGGATAAAAGAAGAAAGAAGAATAAAGGCTAAAGATGGAGAGATTAGGGAAAAGAATGAGTTCAGAGCAAGACTAAGCGATGATCAAAAAAGAATGATTCTGCAGGAGAAAAACAGGTTAAGGATAAAAAACGCCACGGAATGTCCTGTAAACTGCAGCTGCTCCGGTTCTACAATGAAATGCATGGTTAACGGAACAAGAGAAATGACAATTCACGCAGGAAATTCCGGAAATGTGATAATACAGACAAAAAGGGTGAATGCTTCCACAACCGTTGAGTTATACAAGGAAAATGGAACATTGTATGGAAGGTTTGGAAACGAAACTCGTCCAATAAAAGTCCTTCCGGATGAAGTAAAGATGAAAATAAGGGAAAGAATAAAGGCTAAACTTGAAAATGAATCAATGGATCTGAATGAAGAGGGAGAATATGAAGTCAAAGTAAAGAAAAAGGCAAGATTGTTCTTTATAATTCCAGTGGACGAGAACCTTGAAGCAGATGTTGATGCAGAAACGGGAACCATTATAGTAATAAAGAAACCCTGGTGGGGATTCATGGCTAGAGACCTTCCAGAAACAGAAGAAGTTGAAGTAGAGTCGGAAGTTGAAACAACTGCAGAAAATACAACAAATACTTCCGCAGAATCCAACACAACCACTAATACTTCTGCCTAAAAGTTTATAACAATCTATTTTTTCTAAGTTTTGAACAAAAATGGAGGTATTTTCTCATTCAAGATTGAGCACGTTTGAACAATGCAAGCTGAAGTTCAAGTTTAGGTATATAGACAAAATAATTCCTGATATAGAAAAAACAATTGAATCCCATTTGGGAAGCTCAGTGCACAGGACTTTGGAATGGCTCTACATACAGGTAAAGAACAAGAGAATCCCGGAAATCGATGAAGTGATAGTGAACTATGCTCAGAACTGGAAAGAGGATTTTGAAGAAGAGATCCCAATAGTGAAGAAGAACATGACCAAGGATGATTATTTCAACAAAGGGATCCAATTCTTGATTAACTATTATCTAAAGAACAAGCCTTTTGATGAGGACACAATTGAAGTTGAAAAAGAAATTACAATTAATTTAGACAAAGAGGGTAGATACAAGATTAGGGGGTTTATTGACAGGCTTTGCTACAACACAAAAACAGAAGAATATGAAGTTCATGATTACAAAACATCAAATACTCTTCCAACTGATGAAGCCATTGAGAATGACAGGCAATTGGCATTGTATTCAATTGCAATAAAGGAAATGTATGGTGAAGACAAAAAAGTGATTCTAATTTGGCATTACCTCTCATTCAATAAAAGAATCCACTCAAAAAGAACAGATGAGCAGCTGAAGAATCTGAAAGAAGATACTATAAATCTGATAAAGGAAATTGAATCGACAAAGGAATTTGCTCCAACAAAATCTTTGTTATGCCATTGGTGTGAATTCAAACCAATTTGTCCTGCATGGGGAAACAAAGCTCCTTCAAAGCAGTTGACTCTTGATGAATATTATGAATTGAAAGAAAAGAGTTAATTAATACATCCTTTCATCCCAGTATGATCAAACTCATCCTGAAAGATATTCATTATTACAACTTTTCCCAAGTTATCAAGACCATACATATCTAAATCAAATCCATAATGTGGGGGAAGATTCATAGGTTTATATGAAGGACTTTTTCTACCGGGCGCCCTTTTAATAATTTTTAATGGACCATTTGGCGTATCTAAATATGGAAATACTACTTCGTCAATCTCCTTATCTCCGTCAAGATCCCTAATAATCGCAAGACCTTCAATATCATATCTTGGGGTTCTAGCAGTACCTTCTACTATACCTCTTTGGAAACCAGCATATACTTCCAAGGGGTAGCATTTAGTTACATCATTAAAAGGAAATCTTGCTTCAGTAGCCTGAGAAAAATTTAAAGCACTTACTAAACTCATCCCTAATCCTGCTAAAGCACTTGCTACCTTTTGTTTTAAGTTCTTCATTTATTATTCCTCAAACTTCAAAAATGAATTTTGACAATTAGGGTACATCACAGACGCTCTTAATTGTCGCCCATCTCTATTATAAATATTTGATACCTCTCCCGGTCTTAATACCTTATCTCCTTTAAGATTGAGTTCTATAACATAATTATCGTGCGGTTCTAATGTCCCTAAAGCTCTTTCTAATGTTTCATAAACAAAATTCTTATCAGTATTATTTTGACCTGGTGTTACCATGTATTTATCGGTATTCCTAATAAGTTCGTTAATAGTATCTAAATCATCTTCAACTTTAATGTAAACTTTTCCATCTGCATCAGTAATCATTTTCCTTCTATCTACAGAATCAATCATAGTTAAAACTAAATCCAAGACAGTATCATGTGGAATTAAGCACGTCTGAGCATTTGCTGCTTGAGTACTAATTCCAAGGCTTCCAGCTAGAGCACCAACCAATCCAATCCTTCTAAGTAAATTTTTCATTATAATCTGTAAAAAATATTATTTATAAATCTTTCTATTAGTTGTCACCATTTAGTGACACTACTCTTCATTCTCAATAATATCTACAACCCTTATCAAGTCAGTAACATGATCTCCAGACTGCAATTTAACAATTCTTACACCTTGCGCAGCTCTTCCCATTACTCTGATGTTGGATAGGTTTGTCCTTATCACAATTCCTTTTGCAGTCGTAATTATTATTCCATCATTCTCATTTGCAGAGATTGTTTTCACGACATCTCCTGTTTTATCGGTAATCTTCAAATTGATCACTCCCTTTCCACCACGAGCAGTCTTCCTGTAATTTTCCACTTCTGTTCTTTTTCCATATCCTAGTTTGGAAATTGTTAATACTTCCTTTGTATCAATAATCTCAAGGCTTACAACTTCATCCACTTTATCCAAATTGATTCCTGTAACTCCATAGCTTGCCCTTCCCATATCTCTTACGTCAGAGCTATTGAACCTCACAGCCTGTCCTTTCTTCGAAGCAAGTAGAACTTCCTGTCCTTCTTTTACCAAATCAACTCCAATAAGAGCATCAGAATTGTCTTCCGGCAGATTAATGGCACGAATTCCCCCAGCCCTTGGATTTGAGAAATTTTCCAGTGAAATCTTTTTCACGACTCCTTTTTTTGTGGCCATGAACAAGAATCCTTCAAAGTTCTTCACGGAAATTACATTTGTTATTGTCTCTTCTTTCAGGCTCAAAAGATTAACCAAAGCTTTTCCTTTTCCGTACCTTTCAGTTTCAGGAATCTCATGCGCCTTTAACCACAACAATCTTCCTCTGGAAGTAAAAAACAGCAAATAATCATGGGTTGAACAAGTAATAATCTGTTTTACAAAGTCTCCGGTCGTTAATCCGCTTCCAATTACTCCCTTTCCTCCTCTTTTCTGCTCCTTGTAGCTCTTCACATCCATTCTTTTAGTATATCCCTTATCGGTTATCGTTACTACAATTTCTTTCTTCTGAACCAACTCTTTCTCAGATAATTCAGTTATTCTGTGTGCAATTGAAGTTCTTCTTCCATCACCATATTTTCTCTTCAATTCAGAAACCTCTCTTGTAATTATTTTCAATACTTCTTTTACATCTCCAAGGATATTCTCATATTCTGCAATTTTAATCTTTAATTCTTCAGCCTCTTCTTTTAGTTTTGTGGTTTCCAAAGAGGTTAATTGCTGCAATCTTGTTTCCAAAACTGCCTTGGCCTGATTTTTGGTAAGTTTGAATTTAGAAGTTAATGCATCGGATGCTTCAGTTGTCCCTTTGGATTTCTTGATTAAAGCTATTACTTCATCAATATTCTTCAATGCAATAAGCAATCCCTCAACAATTTCCTGTCTTTCCTTGGATTTTTTCAAATCAAACTTTGTTCTTTTTGTTACAATCTTCTCCCTGTATTTGACATATTCTTCAAGAATCTGTTTCAAGTTCAATACTCTTGGTTGCCCTTCAACTAATGCCAAAAAATTAGCATTGAAAGAATCCTGAAGTCTGGTATATTTGTACAAGGCATTTGTTATGAATTTAGGATTTGCATTTTTCTTTAACTCCAAAACAATTCTTATCTTTCCTTTTGCAGATTCATCTCTCAAGTCAGATACATCAATTATTTTTTTATTCTGAATCAATGCCGCAATTTGTTCAACAAGAGTTGTTTTATTAAGCATATATGGAATTTCAGTTATAATGATGGAATCTCTCCCTTTGTCTGATTCTGTTGTTACCTTTCCCCTCATGATCAATCTTCCTTTTCCTGTCTTGTACATCTCAACCATGTCTCCATTTACAGCTCCCCCAGTTGGGAAATCAGGACCAAGAACTATTTTGCACAACTCTTCTATTGTGATGTCTGGGTTTTTTATGTAAGCATTTATTGCATCTGCAACTTCAGTCAGATTATGGGGGGGAATATTTGTAGCCATTCCAACTGCAATTCCTGCTGCCCCATTCAATAACAAGTTTGGTAATTTTCCAGGTAATAATGTAGGCTCTTTTGTGGAATTATCAAAATTTGGAATGAATTCAACCGTTTCCTTGTCTATATCTTCAAGCAACTCTTCAGCTATTTGATTAAGTTTTGCCTCTGTATATCTCATAGCAGCCGGAGGATCATTATCAATTGATCCAAAATTTCCTTGCCCAAATATTAAAGGATATCTTAAAGAGAAATCCTGAGCCATTCTAACTAATGAATCATAAACTGCAACATCCCCATGTGGATGGAATTTACCAAGAACATCTCCGACAACTCTTGCACACTTTCTTGTCTGTTTGTTGCTTTGCAATCCCAATAAGTCCATTGCATAAAGTATTCTTCTGTGAACTGGCTTCATTCCGTCTTCAACTGCAGGGATTGCTCTTGAAACTATAACACTCATGGCATAGTCAAGATATGCCTTTTTCATTTCTTCAGAGACTTCAGTTACAATAACTCCTTTCTCTTCTTCCAGTTTCTTTTGTTCTTCGTTCGTCATGCTACGGGCTCTCCTTTCTTGTCCAAATATTCCATGAATTGGTCTTCTGTTAATTCCCTTTCAACAACATTCTCTCCACTCCACTGGCATTTCCTGCACTCCCATCCATGCCTCCCCCTTCCTTCGTCACCACCAAGAACTACTCGAACATCATCACTCTTGCATTTAGGGCATTCTCTCAATTTGAATGTCTTTCCGGACTTCTGCTTTTTTACTCCCTTTTTCTTGTTGTATTCATCTTCTGAATCATACCCTTCCAAAATCCAATCTGGTGTTTTTAATTTTGCTTTTTTTGCCATTTTTTATCTCCAGTCTTTTGTGTATTTATTGAATCGATAAGTTGCAGTTTCACATCTATACTTGGAACATCCTTTTACAACATTGGTGTATAATTTCAGGGTTTCATTAAAACAAAGATTATCCTTCAATTCAAAGCCATCCATGCAGTAATCCCTGTTTCTTTCCGTGCAGGTGCAATTGTTATCCGAAAAATAGTTTTCATCAGTTATTGGCTCATTTTTATTCTGCATTTTAGTGACTAAAATATATAGCACTCCTAAGGCAAGTAGCCCTAATAAAATCCAAATGCCAATCGCAATTTTCTTTCTATCTTTTTTGTTGATTTTCATATGTCAAGATTTGCCTCCTTTGCATTTTCCGAAATGAAATTCTTTCTTGACTGCACATCTTCTCCCATAAGCATTGAAAATACCCTATCGGCCTCAACTGCATCTTCTATAAATATTTTTTTAATTTTTCTCGTCTTTGGATCCATTGTAGTCTCCCACAATTGTTCTGCTGACATTTCTCCCAAACCCTTGAACCGGGTTACATTCGCATTCTGTGAATCCCCAACCAATTTTTTTAATTCTACATCTGAATGAACATAATGATCCTCTTTTTTTCTTACTTTGTACAAAGGAGGAAGCGCAACAAAAACTTTCCCGCTTTCAATTAGTTGATGCATAAATCTGAAAAAGAATGTCAATAAAAGAGTCTTAATATGTTCACCGTCAGAATCTGCATCACACATGATTATTATTTTTCCGTATCTTGCCTTGTCAACGCTGAATGTTTCTCCAACACCAGTTCCTATTGCAGTAATTAAATTCGAGATTTCCTCGTTGGATAATGCCCTTACTGGAGATGACTTTTCTACATTCAATATCTTTCCTTTCAATGGCAAAATAGCTTGGATTTCCTTGTTTCTTGCTTCTTTCGCCGAGCCTCCAGCAGACTGACCTTCGACTATGTATAGTTCAGTCATTTCAGTTCTCTTGCTTGAACAGTCAGCCAACTTTCCGGGCAAACCTCCAAGTGAAAACGCATTTTTTCTTCTCACTAATTCTTTCGCCTTTCTTGCGGCAATTCTTGCCTTTGCAGCATCAAGAACCTTTGTGATTATTTTTTTTGTGATTGTTGGATTTTCTTCAAAAAACGCAGAAAGTGCCGGCGTAACAATTGAATCAACCATTCCTTTTATTTCAGAGTTTCCTAATTTTGTTTTAGTCTGCCCTTCAAACTGAGGTTCGGGAATCTTAATGCTGATTACTGCAGTTATTCCTTCCCTTACATCATCTCCAACTAATGCTTCTTCTCCTTTTTTCAAAGCGCCAGTCTTTTGTACGTAATCATTCATTACTCTCGTTATTGCTGTTTTGAAACCCACAACATGAGTTCCCCCTTCAACAGTATTAATAGTATTTACAAAACCAAAAATATTTTCTTGGTAGGAATTATTGTATTGAACGGCAACCTCTACAATTGTGTTTTCCTGCTGTCTTTTGAAATAAATTGGCTTGTGCAATGCTTCCTTTCCCTCATTAAGCCATTTTACAAATTCAGACAATCCCCCTTCAGCAACAAATTCCTCTTTTCTGCCTTTATTTTTGTCAATCAAAATAATCTTCAGTCCTGCATTCAAGAAAGTTATTTCCCTGAATCTTGTTTGCAACACTTGCCAGTCAAATTTTGTAGTTGAAAAAATTTCATCATCTGGATAAAATGTTATTGTCGTTCCATGTTCTGATAAAGGCAAGTCTTTTACTTTTTTTACAGGAGCTTTTGGGACTCCTTTTGAATATTCCTGCATCCATAACCCCCCATCCCTTTTAACTTCAGCTATGAATTTTTTTGAGACTGCATTAACACAAGTAATACCCACTCCATGAAGCCCTCCGGAAATAGCGTATGTCTTCTTGTCAAATTTTCCTCCTGCATGAAGCTTGGTCATAATAATCTGCAAGGCAGAAACTCCATAATCTGGATGCTTGTCTACAGGAATCCCTCTTCCATCATCTTCCACAGTTACAGAACCATCTTCATTCAGAGTCATGACTATCTTAGTGCAATGTCCAGCCAATGCCTCATCAACCGAGTTGTCAATGGTTTCCCAAACTAAATGATGCAATCCCTCTTTACCTGTTGAACCCAGATACATGGCCGGTCTCAACCTTACTGCTTCAAGACCTTCCAAAACTTTGATTGATTCTGCCGTATATTTATCTGCCATTTTTAGTAAAAATCCAATACAAAAAACCAACTATTCTTTAAAAAGCTTGCTACCAAAAATTGGGTGTTTCTCGACGGGAAAGGGTAGAATTCATATAGGATTCTAGTTTCATAACATTTAAAAACAAATAGATAGAATTAAAATTATGTCTGAAAATGAGCCCAAGGATTTAGCACGAAAATTAGTGGATAATGTTCCTCAAAACGTAAAAATTATGCATATAGTTTATGGAATATTACCAAATTGTCCTTTTGGAAAGGATAATCCTGCAAAGGTTGGAGCTGGTATTGTATATCAAGTAGGTAATGAAGAGCCAGATATATTGGCTTTAGGAACTCCTGGACCTTTAGATGCTTTCACATTAAAAGCCGGTGATCCTAAAGAATGGAATTCGGTAAAAAGAGCAGAATCCATAGCAAAAGAGGTATCTGATTATTTATTTTCAGAACGAAAAGTACGGCTTGAACCAGAGTATTTTAATAATTAAGAATTATTTCTTTCCGTTTGCTTCTGCAATAACAACTGCCTTGTCTTCCTTTTCTTCCTCAGCTTTTTTCATTGCTTCAACTTGTTCCTCTTTGCTCATTATTGCCTTGTCAACCCATCTGACCTTTCTTCTTTTCATTGCCATGTTCTTTCTGCATTTTGAGGAACACAAATAATTGATATTTCCTTTGTTTGTAACTATAGTTACTCCCCTGTGAATATCATATTCTTTATCACAATAAACACATTTAGGCATCGTAGGTTTCTCCTTCAGCTAATTGACCGTAAGGTAAAACATGAATAGTTGCTCTAGATCCATTGACTCTAACATATGCTCCTGCTCCGCCATGACTGTCTACATAAGGCATTATACTTTCAGTAATCCTCTTCTCTTCAATAGAAGGTTTTCTTTCTTCTCGGACTGAATAATCAATGCTTCTCATCTATGTGTACGCTCCCTTTGTTACTTTTGATTTTATTCTTCTTGCTTCAATTTCTGTTTCCCTGAGCATTAATAAATCACCAACCTTTACAGGACCACGAACATTTCTTCTCATTGATCTTCCTTCATCTTTCCCTGTTTGAACTAAACATTTGACTTGAGTAATTTCTCCTCTGAATCCTGTTCTTCCAAGAAGTTCTTCGACAATTGCAGGAACTGCCTCTCCAGTTGTGATTCTATCGCTTCCTTTTTGAGATTGTTGTTGAGATCCTTCTTTCTTTTGTTGTGTCTTTGCCATTTTAATTTATTCTATAACCTCCCCTTGGTTGAGAAAGAGATTCGTATGCTTTAAGAGACATCGGAGAAGTATCATCTCCATCAAGTGCCATTGTATAATTTAATTCATCTAACTCTCTTTGAAGCACATCCAAATCATATAGATTAACTTGCTCAGTAATTGCCTGACGTTCTATATTAGAAGATCTTGATTGGCGTGTTGACATCTTAGGCCTTCATTGATTTAATTTCTGAATCTGTATCGCCTGCTTCAATTATTGCTATAGAAGAAGTTGAAACTGGCAATCCAACTGCTATTCCAAGTTTTTGTTTGCTATCTACAGCTTGACATGGAATTTTCTTTTCTTTGCATAAGATAGGAATATGTTGAATAATTTCTTTTGGTTCTACGTCAGAAGCATAAGCAACGAATTTAGCAGTTCCTCTCTCGATAGCCTTGGTAACTTCGTTTGTACCTTTCTCTATCTTTCCAGATTTCTTTGCCCTTTCTACTAAGTTATAGACATCCATTGTAGTTTGTGAAGAACGAGTTTATCTCCTCGCGATAATTCGTTCATCGGATGAATATTAACACAAAAGTCCATTTATAAAAGTTTTGCTACCAAGCAGCTTACGAAGAAAAATATACAGAATTAAGAGGAAAACCAACTAAGCTAAATCTTGCAAAAATAGCTAGATAAAATTAAGATTTCCTGAGATTTTTGGAATATAATTGCCACATCAGTCATGTTATTAGTAACAAAGGGGGCAGGGAAAGTTACGAGCATGGCTGAGTGTGACAGATAAAAGTAGATTTAAAAACTATAAATAGAAATAGAGTACATTTTAGTACAATCACACAAATTCTTTTAAAGTAAAGAAAATAAGCGGAAGCATGGGAAAAAAGACGCTGATTGAAAGGGCTTTTGAAGAAGGAATAACATTTGAAGAAAAATTAGAAATTTGTGAGGAAACTATTCCGACCATGGGTAATTCCATTGGATTAGACATAAGGCGTGCAAAATCTCCGGAAAATGTGGAAAGAATAAAAGAAAGTGTAGACCTTTACCTGGCAGAAAGGGGATTAAACGAGACACTACAAGAACTATTTGTCTCTCTACAGGAAGGTAATCATAATTATGGCAAAAAAATACCAAGAATAGGAAATATAGATTTGGTCAGGGAATCTCAAAGATATGAAATTAGATTTTCTCCATCCCAAGCTGCAAAAGAAAAAGATGTTAGTTATAAATGGAGGGGGATTGGAGAAGTAGACCTTAATAATATGACTTACTCTCTTGCCACTGAAAAAGACGCTGAATCTACCATCGAAAGGGTTGTTTTAAGGGATACGGAAAAAGTGATGAATCAACTAGGATTAAAAAAAGAAGATTCTTCGGCCAAATATGAAATATCTAAGCCATTTTCTCTTAGCGCCATGTAACTTCCACTTCATCAGTTCTTTGTCTTGGTTTTATATCCACTTTGCTCAAATCTCTTGGTAAATATTTAACGCCAGCTTTAAACATTAGTTCTCCTGTGAAAGCTATCATTCCCCCGTTATCAACGAGCAATGAATTTTCAGGCACAAAAAATTTGGCATTTCTTTCCTTGCACATTATTCTGCACATTTCCTGCAATCTTTTGTTGCATCCCACACCTCCTCCAAGTAATAATTCCTTTTTCCCAATGTGTGCCATGGCCCTTTCGGAAACTTCAACAAGCATAGCGAAAACAGTTTCCTGTGTAGAGTAAGCCAAATCCTCTTTCTTAAAATTCTTGCTTTCAACTTTCTGTTTTAAGTTAGTTAATATTCCAGAAAGTGCAATGTCCATTCCTTTTACTTTGTAAGGCAATTCAATATAATTCTTGCTTTTCAAGGCTAATTTCTCCACCTTTGGTCCTCCAGGAAAACCAATTCCCAAATATCTTGCAAAATTGTCAAGAAAGTTTCCAATGCCAATATCAAGAGTTTCTCCAAAAATTCTGTATTTGCCTCCGGCATAGGCTATTATTTGGGTATTTGCCCCTGAAGCATACAACATCACCGGATCTTTTGCCCCAGTTATTCTTCCTATTTCCAAATGACTAATACAATGATTTACAGGGACTAACGGCTTGTTCAATTTTCTGGAAAGTTCTTTTGCTTTTTTCATGCCAACAACAAGACACGGTGCAAGCCCCGGAGCATTTGATATACTGATAAAATCTAATTGTTCTAATTTTATTTTTGATTTCTCTAAAGCTTTATTCAACACTTCATTAAAAACTCTTTCGTGATGTTTTGCGGCCTCCATAGGGATAATTCCCCCATGCTCAGTAGTGTAAGAATCCTTTTCATTAGCCAATATTTTTCCATTTCTAATAATACCTACCCCCAATGTATGCGAAGTGCACTCTAAGCCAAGTCCAGTTGCCATAAACAAAAAATACAACAAATCTTTATAAAACATTTTAAATTATGCTCAATATGCCACTGGCACTTCTTTATATGGTTGCGGGAATGTCCAGCCGTTTCGGAGGAAAAATAAAACAATTCGCTCAAGTTGGCCCAAATGGAGAGACCTTAATTGAATACTCTTTAGACCAGGCACTTAAAACCAACTCATTTGACAAAATTATCTTTGTTGTCGGAAATAAAACTGAGAAACCTTTCAAGGTTAAATTTGGAAATGAATACAAAGGAATTCCAGTAGAATATGCTCTGCAAAAATTTGATCCTGAAAAAAGAAACAGGCCATGGGGAACACAGGATGCACTTTGTTCTGCAATTGATTTAATTGATGATGAATTTGTGGCTGCAAATGGAGATGAAATATATGGGGAGGAAGCTTTTCAAACATTAGTCAATCATTCTAAAATAAGTAAAAATCCTGCAATTGTCGGATATATCTTGAAAAACAGCCTTCCAGAAACAGGAACTGTTAATAGGGGAATAATCATAGTTGACAAAAATAAAAATGTTATTGAAATGAAGGAGTTCAAGGGAATAAGTAAGGAAACTTTAGCTTCACATGGATTGAATGAGGAAAGCTTATGTAATATGAATTTGCTCTACTTGAACAAAAATATTTTGGAAGAATTAAACAAAAAAGTAATCAAATTCAAGGAAGAACATCAAGGTAACAGGGATATTGAATCTATGCTGCCGGATAATTTAAGCCAACTAACCAAAGAAGGAAAAATGACAATGAAAGTGTACATAAGCGATTACAAGTCTCCGGAAATAACAAACCCTGACGACGAACTCACAGTCAGGATGATTTTAAGTAAAAAATAAAAATTTATTAAAAAATAAAAAACAAATTAGAGGAATTATCTCTTCTTTTTCTTCTTTCCGCCTCTAGCCATAACTGCCTCGCAGACATTTCCTTTGCCGTCGATGTAGTAAAGATGTCCAGGTCGCCTTTTTATCGCGTTTTTTAGAATTACTTTTCCCATTTTGATACCTCCTTTTTAATGATTATACAATATCTATACATAAGACATATTTAAATCTTTCTTTTTCCGACGAAGAATCCAAAAATCCTAACGTTTTTAATATTCAACGGAACTTCTACTATGGAATGAAATTTTTTTTGTGAATTAATTACCATTGTGAATGGTCTTACTACTTTGAAATCTACAACCTTTCTTCTTTCGTCAACCCATAAAACCAGAAATGGAAAGAAAACAAACCAGGAAGTCAAAGAAATATTTTTCCCTCGAAGATTGAAATAAAGATTGCTTGTATTTTTCGTCCTAAACATCAAACCAGTGCTGTAAAGAGGAACTTCTTTTACAGGGATTTTGATTTTTTTCTTTTTAAAGTATATATCCATTTTTTCTCTTTTTATATTCTTCAAATTGCCTTGTAAAGAAATTCACATTTTTATCGCAAACAAAATCATGATGCTTGAATCCCCCGCCAAAACTTTTTGGAATATGCATTAATTCATGAACCATAACCTTAGTCCTTTCCTTTTCGCTTAATCTATCAAAATTTTCTGTCAAGAATTCAATTGCATAATGTGCCTTAACTCCAAGAGCATTTTGCATTAACTTCCCAAGAGCATGACATCTTGCGATTGTGTTCCTAGAAACGCTTCCATAGCTCCTGAAAACTTTTACCCTTTCCATCACCACGTGAGGAAATAGAATTCTTGCTATTTCATCTACTTTCATTTGTAAATCTGGCGCAGCCTCATATTTCATCTTTGTGTTCCCAAAAATTTAAATTTCCCTTTGCTGGAATCAACGGACTTATCCTTTCGGCATTTTTTAAAATAAAGCCGAAACTCCCAAATGACGAATCAGCGACGTGCTTGCCCATATCCTTCTCAAAGTCTTCTTTGTTTTTATACTCTTTTACATCTGCCAAAACTGCCTTTCCCACTATAAAACCAGTCGGAAGAGACTTAAAACCCCATTTTTCCATGGCTTCGTAATCAGGTATTTTTGAAGCATGAACCAAGAATTTACCTCTGAAATTTGTCTTCCATTTTCTTAACTCAATGCTTTTCTTTCCGGAAACAATCAATTCGGCATAAGGCTGCTTTAAAGAAAGCGCTTTCATATGCACTCCACAAGTTTAATTTTTGAAGTAAAGCCCGAGATTATTTTTACGGTTTCGGCATTCAGATATTTTTTAAGAATCTTTTGTAATTTAATATTTGCCTTATTATCAATTGCTTTTTCTTTAAGCCAAACTTCAACGTTGTGGTCGTCAATTTTGTTTATCTTCTCTTGGGAAGAGTTGGTATGGACATTTACTTTTATTTTCATCTTTCCCAAGGCTCCTTGTATTCTCTCCCCAAAGCATGATAGATTTCTGTTTCTGTTTTTCCCGCAATTCTCTTCCCAGTCCTTCTGTCGAATAATCCGTGAGAATTCAACTTGAATCCTTTTCTTAATGCAACAACTCTTAATCCAATTCCCGCCCCAAATCTACTAGAGTAAGCAAGCAATGCTGCACCCAATTCATTTTCAGTAGTGTAATATAATTCAACTTTTACCCCTTCTATTTTCCATGAAGATTCATGTTCTCCTCCTTGTAAGAATTTTCCTTTCATTTTCATGAAGTTTTCAAGTCTTTGTTTATCTTTTGGAATTAAAACAATGTCAATATCCACCGGATTTTTCTCTTTTCTTCTTATGCTTCCAACAACCTGGATTTTTTTGGAATAAGGTTTCAATTCTTTTATCAGTCTGTTAGACAATCTTATTACAAAACTTCCTTCTCTCGTTATGACCTTTTTTCCTTTTTTTACAACAACCCTTTTCATTAATATAAAAAAGAATTAATTTATTTAATACTTTCTACTTAGCAATAAGTCTAATTGATCTTTCTATTCTAAGTTTACCTTTGAAAAAGTCCTTTGCTTGTTCTTCAGTCAATCTTCCAAAAGAGTGTCCAAAATGGTTTATTACTATAAGAGACCTATCTTCCGCGTGAAATGAATAATTTCTTTTTTTTATTTCTTCTAGAGTTTCCCAAGAAGTTAATTTGTATATGACTAAGCAGTCTATGACATATTCATCAGGATACATTACATCCGAAGCTCTTACTATTGCAAAAATATCATTTCCATCAGTGATTATATCTCCGATTTTTACTTCGCTATAATTTACATAAGGCACTTCAGTTTTCATTTAAAATTCTGGTCAGTTTTCTATAAAAAGAAATGTGGCTACATTTGTTACCATAAAAGATATAAACCCAAAATTTGTGAGTTTTTAATGATAAATGACACCTTGATAAGCCTTGGCTTGACCTACAACGAATCAAAAATTTATCTATGTTTGAATGCGGAACACGAGTTATCGGCTAGCGATATTACAAAGAAAACAGGAATTCACAGAAGAAATGTCTACGATGCCTTAAACAGATTAGTAGATAAGGGAATCGTGAGCCAGACTTCTGTCAATAACAAGCTAACTTTCAGTGCGGTTAACCCAACCCATCTGCTGAATATAGCCAGGGAAAATGAAAAAAATATTCAATCAATTTTGCCAGGTCTGAAATCTGCTTTCGAGAACAGCCCTATGAAGAACTCAGTGAAGGTTTACAAAGGAGTCAAGGGAATAAAGGCCTGTTTTACCGAATCAACTAATATGATGAATAAAGGTGACAAATACAGGGCTATGGGATGTTATGACATGACTCAAGTTTTAGGGGATTTCATAGAGCACAACCATGATGAAAGAGCAAAGAAGCAAATTTCCACATGGGACATTTTTAACTACGAATCTTTGGACAGGGCTAAAGCCGTTTCAAAAAAACCTAATCATCATATTAGAGTTTTACCAAAAAATCATTCGCTTCCTGTCGAGACGATAATATTTGGAGAAAAAATAGTTTGCCAGATATTTATTCATGGAGAACCGTTTGTTATACAGGTAATTGACGAAAAGTTTGCTGCAACATATAAAGAGTATTTCAATATGCTCTGGAAGATTTCTCAGTCAGTATGATCTTTTCCATTCATCAAAAGATTAAGCAGCGCCATCCTTATATACAACCCGTTTTCAGATTGCCTGAAATAAGCAACCCTTTTGTCAGATTCTTCAATTTCATGTGAAAGAGAAATTTCTTCGACATGTGGTAACGGATGCATTAGCCTTGCATTTGGCTTTATCAAATGAAAATTACTTTGGTTAATCACATACTTCCCATTTGCCTTGTCATACTCCTCCCTAGACATTCTTTCTTTTTGTATTCTTGTCACGTAAATGACATCAACTTCAGAGATAACCTTGTTCAAATCATCTTCTTCATGGAACATAACATTATGTCTTTCCAGATACTCTTTTATGTCATCACCCATTTTCAAATTATCTGGGGAAACAAAGGTTATTTCAATTCCATCAAACTTTCCAAGCAAATACGACAAGGACCTGACTGTTCTTCCATTTGCCAAATCTCCAACCATTGCAATTTTAAGATTATCAACTCTTCCAAACTCCCTGTAAATTGTGTAAATGTCCAATAAGGCCTGTGTTGGATGCTGTCCCTTTCCATCTCCCCCATTTATTATGGGAACAAGACTCGATTCGGCTGCTTCCTTCGCTGCTCCTTCCTCATAATGCCTTATGACAATGCAATCCGCATAAGACGAAATTACTTTTACTGTGTCCTTGATGGATTCTCCCTTTATTGCAGAAGAGAACTCCTTGGCATTTTCAGTTGTAAGTATCTTTCCTCCCAATCTTAACATTGCCGCTTCAAAGCTCAATCTTGTTCTTGTGCTAGGCTCATAGAATAAAGTTGCAAGTATTTTTCCATTAAGCAAATCTTCTGATTTGTTCCTTAGTTCATCAGCTTTTTTGAACAAAGCGTGAAGATCCTCTCTTGTGAACTGTTGTGATTCCAGCACATGTCTCATATCTGAAACACGAGAAGTAGTTTCTTAAATATTATTATCTGGAAGTCACTATTTCCAATGCATCCCTATTCTTCAACAAGTAATCTTTTCCCAATGCTTTCTTTGTCCTTGCGTCTATTGCCCTTATGAAATTCTTTCCAAAATCAGTATGCAGAAAAAAAGCAAAATCCAACGCAGTGGAACCTCCAGGAATCAAGAAGCAGTCAGGTAATGTTCTTCCCTTGCTGTCCTTCATTTTGTTTGCACTTGCAGGGAAAACAGCAATGTAATTCAATAAATCAAAAACAGCTCCATTCAGTATTTGCTGCACTCCAGTGCTACCATATGCCTCTAAAATATTTTCCTTTATATTTTCAAGGGCTGCTTTTTGTCCTTCGCTCAACTCTCCAGTAATTTCAAATTTGTTTTCTCCAGGAATGTAGTTAATCAGACCTCTTTTTGCCGCCTCTCTTAAAGCCAATTCTGAATCTGCAGAGCAGGCAATTATTTTCAATTCAGGAAACTGTTTTACAATTCTTTCATAGTTTGATTTTCCATTCTTTGCGTCAATCTTGTTTGCGGCAATTATCATTGGCTTGCTTTCTCTTCTTAATTCAGCGGAGAATTTCATCAGCTGATCTTCACTCCACATACTTGGTCTTTCCCTGAAATTCAATTTTCTTAATACTTCTTTTACTTGATCGTCATCTATTTTCAATCCTGAAAACTGTTTTGCAACAGCCTCGGCAAAATTGGTGTCTTCTATCTCTGATTTCTTTGCAAAACTCTTCCATGCCTTTATCAAAATCCCATAATACCACTTGTTAAGTTCATCTTCAAGAAATTTTATATCGTTTGCAGGATCATAGCTTCCTTCTGCGACAGTTCTTCCTTCTGCATCAGTCATTCCGGCTATGTCTATTATCTGTATGAAAGCATCTGCCTGCCTTAAATCATCAAGAAATTTGTTTCCCAAACCCTTTCCTTCGCTTGCTCCAGGCACAAGTCCAGCCACATCCATTAATTCAACAGGAACAAATCTCTTCCCATTAATACAGAAGCCATGAGCCGGGTTGCACTTTGTGTTAAATTCCTTTTCAATGCATTCAACTTCAACATATCCAATTCCATGATTTGGCTTTATTGTGGTAAAAGGATGTGGTGCTATTGCTACTTCCGCCAAAGTTGCTGCCTTGAAGAAAGTTGATTTGCCTACACTAGGTTTTCCGAACTAAGCCGATAAGCATCGTTCACCTCCATGAAATTGTTTACCATGATAAACTTAGAAAAATAAGCGTTTTAAAGTTTAGCACGTCTTTTCTATCTGATCTTTATTTCTTGGATCGTTCCAGTCTTCAGAGAATTGAATTGCATTTCCCGTTGGTTTCATGAATATAGTTCTGCTTCCATTGCATGTTACTTCATAATCCTCACAATACTTTGATTCGTTGCATACGGCTTTGGTATAAGTGTAATTTTCAGCCGCAACATTTCCAGTAATTCCCTTGTAGCCAAACAACAAACCAAATCCAATCAAAAGTAACATTAAAGATAAAAAAAGGATTATCTTGGCTTTTTCCATAATTAAAAACAAAAAAACTTATTATTAAATCTTGTGAATCATCCAAAAAGTTGTTTAGCCTGCTGCTGTATGTGCTTTTCAAGCTGTTTTTTCTTCTTTTCCAGCTGGTTTTCTTTTGCTTGCATTTCTTTTTTCAACTTCCCTCTGTATTCCCTTTCAAGCTTTGGACGCAGGCTTCTTTCCTTCTGGCTCAGGACTTCATTACTCTTGTTTTTTATCTCTTTGAACTTTGAGGCCAGAATACCATACATCTTTCTCTTGGTTTGATCCACCTTGCTTGCAACTTCAACATCAAGATTTTGCTTCCTCCTTCTGAATTCCTCTTCCTCCTCCTTCAATCTTTTTCTTTCCTGCTCCAAGTTTCTCAGTTTTGTTATCACCAAGTCTGTTCCTTGGGCGAGCTGCCTTTCAGATTCTTTTTTCTTTTTTGAATATTTTTTCTCAATCTTTTCCCTTTCAATATTCACTTTGCTAATCACCTCTTTGTCAATGTTCTGCCTCCTGTTTTGCAACTCTATAGCCTGTGAAACAAGTTTCTTTTTCTCATCCTCAAGCTTTCTAAGCTGGGAAATTAGGACATTTGTTTTCTCGGCTGATTTTTTTTCTGATTCTCCCTTTTTCTGGGAATAATCCGATTCCAAAATGTTTTTTCTTTTTCCCAGATTTTCCTCCAATTCCCTCATTTTTTTTGAATAATTCGATTCAAGGGCTTCCTGTTTCTTCATATAATCTGAGTTTAGCTTTTCAATGGTTTTCTTTTTTTCATCATGAATTCTTGTTGCATATTCCTGAACCAATGCATTGATGATTTTTTTCTTCTCATCGCTCAGTCTTTGCTCTAGCATTTGATCAAATTTTTCTCTTACGGTTCTTTCAAGCTCCTGTTTGACTTTTTTGCTGTACTCGCTATGGAATTCCTCATTCATTTCAACATATTTTCTGGAGAATTCCTGCTTCTGCTTTTTAAGGTCTGTCTTTAATGTGCTAACCACTTCTTCCTTTTCTTTCAGCCGATTGTCCAGTTCCTCCTTCAATCCCGTGACAAAATCATTGTATTTTGATTCAACAAGAATATTAATATCCGGCTTTGCTTTTGTTTTTTCAGGAATAGGATTTTTGTTCTTGATTTTTTCTTCCAAATCCATTATTTCTTTCTCAGCAGTTGAGATAGAATCCACATTGTTCAGCTTTGCCTTTATGACATTAGCTTCACTTTCAAATCCTTTCGTGTCCAATGAAGCCAATTCATGCTTCAGGGATTCAAGTCTTGCGATTTTGTCCGCGAAATCTGCAAAATCTTTTTTTATGCTTTCTTTGTTGTTCGCCATGTCTTTTTGATATTAAAATTGATTTAATTTTTATATTCTTCGGGGGCTAGGATTTGTATTTTTCCTTCCACTTTTGCATTATGCTTTTCATTTCATTCGTGCTTAGGTTTCTGAGCTTTAATTCCATGAGTGTTGTATTGTACCCTTTCCTCTTCCATTCCTCAAGCTTCGCCTTCATTTGCGCAGGCGTCAGATCTTTCTTTAGTTTCCTGTATTCATCAACCCTTTGTCTTTGTTTTTTCTTTATTTTTTCAATTTTTTCTTTTATCTCTTTTTTTACTTTTTCTTTGCTTACTCCACTCTTCAAGCCTACTATCTTTGCCTGCTCATTCAGCAATTCCTTTTGCCTAGCAAGCTCATCATTGTTGTATTGCCTTAGCTCAAGAAACATCTTGTCCCTGTCTCTTATTATGTAGACAAAGAAAAGTATCAACGTAAGAAAGATGAATGATATAAAAATAAGGATCAATCCGGTATCTGGAAAATTCAATCCGTTAAAATTTACAGATGAAGTTTTTGAAATTGTAAACAACTCGCTTGCAATTCCAACAGAAGACCTGTACTTTATGACTGCACTAAAAACATATTGTCCTTCTTTGATGTCTTTCGGAAAATTCATGGTCTTAGAAACAGTAACCTGGCCGTCAACAACAAAATTCTCATGCTCCGAGATGATGTTATTTCCGTTCAAATCATGAACAGTGTACTCAACATCAAGGGAAGAGGAGTTTAAACCCCGTTTTGTTCCCGCATTAAGATCAAAAACATTCAGCTGCACAAGTATTTTTTCACCAGGCATTATTTCTGAATATTTCACGGGAATTTCAAGATTTGCATCAAAGAAAACATCCTTTGACTCAACTTCAAATATTACGGGAATAATCTGTAGTTCTTTTCCTTTAGTAAGCTCTATGTGTCCAACATAGACTCCCTCTTTGATTGTTTCTGCATCAAATGATATCTCCACATTTTTTTCCTCCCCGCTATCAAGCACAACTTCATTATCCATCAATCTTACCCCTTCAGTGGTTCCTTTAAGCTGCAGCTTTATTTCTCCCCCATCAATACTGGATATGCTAAAATTCTTCGTTATTGACTCTCCTTTATGCAGGGAAAACTTGAGCAAAACACTCTTTACCTCTATGGCCTGTGCTTGAATCAGAAAGCAGGCAAGAAATATTAAAAGAATTACTGCTATCCCTTTTTTGTTTATCATCCAAAGTCCCTCTTTATTATAAAAGCCATTTTTAAACATTTAAATGTTGTTATTTTATCTTAAATTCTATAATTTTAATTAATTTGTCTATGAGTTCTTTTACTGAATCCTCGTGGTTAAGAAGAAATTCTTTCTCCGCTTGTTTCCCATAATAAACTATTCCATGCCTCAATTTTCTCAAAATGTCAATCGTGTTTAATTCATTCCTGCTAAATTCAGTATAATTTGTAGCTAAATATTGGATTAATCCCGTATGGCTTAAGGTTTTGTAACCATCTGAATACATAATTGATGTTATTAGCTGAACCATAATCTCATAATACTCTTCAATAATTTTATAAGACTTATCTTTTGGGAAGAGGGGAATTATTTCATATAATCTATCCTTGGCAGTTTTGTATAAGTCCTTTGCCCTAATGAGGTCCTTGCTTATTTTAAATATCTCCCTCATTTATCCCCCCATATAATGTCAGTCCGCTCAAAATATTAATCCTTAAAGGAAGATCTAAATTCTTTAAATTATTCACAAAATTGATATTTATTTTTCTATTCAACAATTTCTCGAATTTTTTGAGATTTATTTCTTTCTTGACCCTTGACAAGACAAGAATGTCTATGTCGCTCTTCTCCATATCCTCTCCTCTCTGATAAGAACCAAAAACGATTATCGCTCTTGGATGCATTAATTGAACAATTGAATCTTTTAGATCACAAAGAGAGTGCATATTGTAGACCCGTTTATAAAAAATAAATTTTTCATTTTCCCTATTTGCAACCAACCCATCGAAAGGTTTTGATTCCTGCCTCACAACAAGGCCGTTTTTTTCAAGTTCTTTTATATGGTTTCTAACAGATGTCTGCGCTAAGCTGATTTTTCTTCCTATCTCTCTTACAAAATGTATAGAAGTAGGCTCTTTAAAAAACACTTCAAGAACAGCAATTAGGCTACATTTTTGTATCATGTGATACATTTAAATGTATAATGCTATATAAATGTTGCTACACAACAGAATTGTTTAACCATTTAAACCTTGCTGTTTTTCATCAGCATTCCTGAAAAAAATTCTTTTTGCCAACCATAAAACAACCACTGTCCCAAGAATTGTTATCCCTATAATCAAAAACTTGTAATTAAATTTCAATGGATCAACAACCTCGAAAGTAGCCGATGAAACTGCAAAGGCCTGGGGATAAACAATTTCAAATCCCAGAACATACCTTCCGGCAGGCAGCGTTTCAGTAGGAAACTCCTTATAATAAGTCTTTTCTCCCAGCACAAAGAAAGTTTCACTTGACTCGTAATGCTTGTTCCCGTCAAAATCTTTTATGACATATGTAGCAGTAACATCTACTTTTTCTTTTACATTAACTTCCAATAAATTAAATTGGGCATCAAGCTTGTTTCCGGCAATTATTTTCTTAAACGCGCTTCCCAAAAAAACAGATATATCAAAAAGAAAATTTTCCGATTGGGGCGCTATTACAACAGGAATTTCTTTCGTAAATCCGGAATACTTTACTATTATTTTCCCAGTAAGAAGTTCCTCAGACTGCACATTGACTTTTAAAATCAGAACTTTTTGCTGCCCAGGATTAAGTGAGAACAGGTTTTCTTCACTTGTCAACACACTTTTTATGTCATCACCGCTAATTTCCATTGCAATTTGCAGGGGAAGATCACCTTTGTTAATAAAAATTATTTCTGTGTGTTCTTCCACCCCTTTTACCACAATTATGCTCAACTCTGGAGGATCAACAAATAGGTCTTTTGCAGTAATTAATGGTGAAGATGAACCACTTCCGCCACTTCCACCTCCCCCGCCCCCAGCATCAGCACCTGTTGTAGTAGTGGTAGTTGCTTCGGTCAAACAAGAACTTGAACATCCGTCTCCGTTATTTGTGTTTCCGTCATCGCATTGCTCTCCTATTTCAGTGTAAGAATTTCCGCATAAAGATAAGTTGGTAAAAAACCCTTCTATAATTGAATTAGAGCTTACAACGACCCCAGAACTTCCCCCTGAATTTACAGAAACAACATCTGCATCCACTAATGGAAGAAAAATCAAAAACAAAATTATACACGCCCTTTTCATTCAATAATTAAATAAAGGAAGAATAAAAAGGTTTTCTATTATAATAATCAATCCAAACTAATTTGATTTCTAGCACCATTCAGCTGCTCCCAATTGGCATAAAGATTGTTTCATTGCAGGATTGTCGTTCGCAAAGTTATTTATGTTATTTCTTTATTCTTTTCCATCCTTATCCCAGATTATTTTTAATATTCAGATTAAATCTTTAGTTCTTATTAACATTATTTCTTTATTGTTCCTGAAATCTTTATCTTCACTCCAAATATGGCATTTTTCTTTAAGGCCTAAAGCTAAGATATCAGCATCTTTTTTGTCTATTTTACCGATAATTTTATTGGCTTTTTGAATATCTTTTTTATAGTGCTTTTTTGGATATACCCTGATTGGAAGAAAGTTTAATGCCTTTCTAACTTCATCTGCACTAACCCCTGATTTTTTGGATATTATTCCAGTATATTTTTTTACTTCTTCAAAAGTATATTCTGTTGAGATAAATTCAAATCTGCGGTTAAATAAAACACTTCTACTCACACCACCTATTAACGCAGAAACAATTGGTGTCGCATCCACTGCAATCTTGATTTTCATTCTCTAGATTTTTCAAAATCTTCCAGCATTTCTCTGTGATTAATTCCTTTTCCGTTAAGTGCCTGTGCAATTTTGTCGCTGACTTTAAAAAATTCCTTCCTTTTTAACTCCAGAACTTTATCCTTTACAGCTTCCTCAACAAACTCAGAGTCTCCACTAAACCCAAGCTCATGAACAAACCTCCTTAAGTCAGTTTCTAGTTCTTTCGGAATCTTAATAATTGTTTCCATGATTAATCATAAGTCTGCTTTTATTTAAGCTTTTCTAGCACCACTCACTCGCTCCAAGATTACATAAAGATTGTTTCATTGCAGCATTATCATTTTTCAAATCTTGATTTTCAATTGTTAAATTTTCAATGAATTGCTGCTGTTCCTGTATAGCTTCCGTCAAAACAGGAGCAAACCTGTCGTAGCATTAAGAAAAGATTTATATAGTTTTTAGGCTTGAACTCCACATGGTAGAGATAAGAGTAAAGATACCTGATGAACTGAAAGAACTTGCCATGTCTAAAAAAATAAACTGGCAGTTAGTTATAGCAAGGAAAATAAACGAAGAATTAGAGAGAATAGCACGAGCAAAGCAGAATGTTTCCAAGTCAAAATTAACAGAAGAAAAAGCTGATGAATTGTCTGATGAAATAAATCTTTCCCTTGCAAGAAGATACGAGCGATTATCAAAGTCATAAGGATGGGTATAAATGCTGATCGTAGTTGATGTGAATGTGATCTTTTCAGCCCTTGTAAATAGGGGCAATAGTTTCGAGATATTTGAGAAAAATAAATTGTTCAGAAAATTTGAATTTGTATCTCCCGAATTTATGTTTTCCGAACTTGATTCCAAAATGACAAGAATTCTAAATGAAACAAAATTGCCAAAAAGAGATGTTTTGGAGATACTATCTTTCATAAAAGAGCAAATTGTAGTAGTCCATTCTTCAGAGTTTGCCGATAAATTGCAAGAGGCATTTAAACTAAATTTTAAGGATGCACCTTATCTGGCGCTTGCGTTAAAGTTAAAGTGCCCAATATTCTCAGGGGATAAGGGCCTCAAAAAGCAGAATAGGGTCAGGATAATTTCTCCAAGGGAGCTATTAGATACTTTTGAAAGTTTATAATTTCTCAGCACCACTCAGTTGCTCCAAGATTGCACAGGGATTGTTTCATTGCAGCATTGTCTTTTTTCAAATTCTGGTTTTCTATTGTAAGATTTTCAATGAATTTTTGCTGTTCTTGAATTTGTCGAAACGGACGCATTCATTTTCGTGTCCTATATCTCCCAATTTCTAAAATAGTAACAGAATTTTTAATTTCTTTTTCTTTAACTATCATGAGGAAATTTAGTAAAACCCTATTGATTTGTTTTGCATTGTAATAAAAAGGAAGTCTTAAAATTATAACTCCTACATGCGATTTTACTGGGTAATTTAGTATGTTGCCAAAATCTAAATCCTTAGTAACCAAAATTCGCTTGTTTTTTGTAGAATAATTAATTATTTCACTATCTAAAGAATTAGCCATGCCAATATCTCTTGCATGTTGGACGTCATAATTAAGTTCTTTGAAAATACCAGTTGAAGAGTTAGGTATATTTGCATCAAGGAAAAACTTCATTTTAGACAGGTAATTTATCCTTGAACTTGTGCACTTCTTCACCCTTAATTAAAGAAGCTGCGTATTCTATTGTTGCAATTATGTCCTCTTTTATTACCCCATATTCTCGCTCTATCTCTTCATAAGACATTCCACCTATTAATGCCCCTAATATTTCATCCACAGTTACCCTTGTTCCTTTTATTACCGGTTTTCCGTGCCTTATTTTTTCATTCACAATAATATTTCCCATATTCACTAAACGCTCTTAGAATATTTAAGCTTTTCTAGCACCACTCACTCGCTCCAAGATTACATAAAGATTGTTTCATTGCAGCATTGTCTTTCATTAAAATTGTGATGTTTAATTTCAAATCTTTGTTTTTTATTGTAAGATTTTTAATGAATTTTTGCTGTTCTTGGAGGATTTTGTAGAAAAGACATTACAAAAATTTAAATAGTTCCGCAATATTATTATTTTATGAGAGTAGAAATAAATGAATATATTGTTGCAGATAGTGAAGTCTGTGAGGGAAAACCCGTATTTAAGGGAACAAGGATTATGATTTGGCAAGTATTGGAGTTGCTTGCAGGTGGGGTAACTGTTGATGAGATTATAAAAGATTATTTTCCACAGATTAGTAGGAAAGCTGTTTTATCTGTTTTGAGCCATGCCTCCAAACTTGTAGAGGACGAAAAATATGTTTTATTCCGATAAGCCAAACCTTCTTTCTGATGAAAACGTCCCGGCCAAGCTAACTGAATTGTTAAGGCAGAAAGGATTTAATGTTAATATTGTCCCTTTAGGTTCAACAGACAGACAAATCTCAAAAATAGCAAAAGAAAAATCAAGGATAATGCTGACTTTTGACAAACATTTCATTAACAGGAGGTTATTTCCTCCAAAAGAACACCCAGGTATAATTTTCATGGACATACATCCTCCAAAAATTGATGTGCTCTTTTTATCTCTTTTAAAATTGTTTGATAAAGTTAAACCAGCAGAGTTTAAAGGTAAACTTTTCATTGTTTCCTCTTTTGGATTTCGCATTAAAGAGTAATTCCTTTAAACTCAATTCAGCACCACTCAGTTGCTCCAAGATTGCACAGGGATTGTTTCATTGCAAAATTGTCGTTTTTTAGATCTTGGTTTTTATTAACCCAACACTTTTCAGATATTTTCTCGCGTTCAGTTTAAAATCCTTATTTTTAAACATTTCTCTAAACAAAGATGAACTGGATTTTAATTGATCTTCAATAAGCCTTTTTTGCTGATCAAACAAACTCTTATCAAGTCTCATTTTCTTGGAATACACCTTAACATAATCCAAATTATTCATAGGTTTCATTTTAACTCTTCCCTTATTATTTTTTCATATTCTTTAAATCTTTCTTTTTTTAACATATCTGAAAAAAATGTCCTTAGATGTTGGGCATCTTCAATGTCTTTCTTTCCTTTCAAGATTATTTCTTTGTATAGTATCTCAAATTCAATTGGTGGAATTTTGAATTCAAAATCCTTTACTTTTGCATTCTGGGGATGTGTAAACTCAAAATATTTTGCCTTCCTTAATTTATTGATTGGGATGAATTCTATGTTTGGAAACATCTCATTGGTTTTGGCAAATCTGATGCTGTCCATATTTTTGATGTATGGATAAACTTCTCCTATTGCGTCTCCTTGATAGCACCAGAAGCCGTTCTTTTGCAGATCATGGAACAAATTAGAGAATTTCCCTTTTTCTATGGCCGGCACAAGGACATCAATATCCTCTGTTCCTCTTGTCCTTCCTGTTGAGATGCTTACATACCCACTTACAACAAGATAATCAGAATGCTTTTTCAGGATGTTAAGAAAACTTTTCAGGAACATATCAAGACCCGTCAAATCCCTATTTATCACTATTGTATCCCCTTCAAGAATATATCCTTTTCCACTCTCCATCATTTAAGTTAAGAGTAGAATTATATAAATTTATTGTGGAATTTATGCTAGATTAATTTGATTTCTAACACCACTCAGTTGCTCCAAGATTGTACAGGGATTTTTTCAATGTTGCCAATTCATTTTTTAGATTTTGGTTTTCAATTGTTAAATTTTCAATGAATTTCTGCCTTTTAAACAGGTAAATTCTCTTTCCTTAAATCCTTAATAAAACGGGATGCCTTAAGAATTTCTATCCCTATAATCCCTCCATCTTTATCAAGCTCCATGTTTATTCCGGGAGCAACTTCTTCAAAGCTCTCCTCTTCTCCTTCCTTAAGGTTAATAAAAAGGGAATCTGATTCTGCATCATAGTTATATTTTTTATTCATCTTCTGTCCATCTCCCACTCAGGGTTCTGTTTATTATTTTTTCGTCCGAAATCGGATGAATCGTTATTATGCTGATTTTGTCCTTATTTTCTTCATAAGCTATCATAATATTTCTAATGCCATTGCCATATTTAAGTCTTTTTACAGCTATTTTATTTTTCTCCAGATTGTCAAAAAATTTCATCTCGGGATTTTTATAGACTAATCTTGGATAATTTTCGGGAAATTTTCTAACATTTAATCTTAATTTTAAATGAGGTGTATAAAATATCTTTTTCATTTTACATTATTACTAAGAATTGGTATT
>CAZIET010000001.1:26931-58144 GCA_964538405.1 Candidatus Woesearchaeota archaeon | reverse complement strand
GCTTATTGGAATAACAGGATTCCATTTTTCAGATTCTATCTCCAATTCCTTTTCTGAATGCACGGCCAAAACCCCCTTATAGTTTTCCTCTCCAAGAATCCTGTAAACTTTTTTCTGGTTTTCAACTGTAACAACCCCGAGGTTTCCAACTGAGTGCCCTGCGTACAGTTTCATTCCGATTACTTTTGGAAAGAGTTCATTGTGGATTTTCACTGCTTCTCTTATTTGATTTTCATCAGCTGTCAATCCCATGTACAAGCCATAGAAGACTTCAGGAACATTTGCCTGTTCAACAAGCTTTAACCTTTCAACTACAATCTCTCTTGTCATGATTGGAGGATCGGTGTTCGGCATTTCAAAGACTGCATCAACCCCAGAATCTCTTGCAACTTCCAAACCATGTTTCACCGTCTCTTTGTGCTTTTGGTTAAAATCCCTCAAATGAACGTGCGGATCAATGTACATTATAAGAATTATTTATTTGGGCTTATAAGAATTGTTATTTCTTTTTATATAAAAGGTTATAAAGGAGTTTTATAGATAAAGTTTATGAAAGTTGAAAGTATTGGTGTTTTTGGTTCTGCAAGTTCTGATGATACAAGAGTGATTGAACAGGCGAGAGAGGTAGGGAGAGAAATAGCTACAAGAGGTTTGCTTTTAGTTACTGGTGCAGGCATGGGGTTACCTTATGAAGCAGTTCGGGGTGCAAATGAACTAGGTGGGGAAGTTCTTGGTTATTCTCCTGCTACAAACGAAGATGAACATATAAGAAGTTATAAATTTCCTATAGAAGGATTTTCAAATATAATTTATATGCCGACATATCTTTCTAATAGAGATCGTCCTTTTATATTGGCAAATCAACAAATGTGTAAAAAGCTGCGTAATGTGCTTTCGGTCTGGCGTGCAAATGCTGGAATAATTGTTGGCGGAAGAATTGGTACAATGAATGAATTTACTCTTTTATATGACATGGGAAAAAGCATTGGTATATTAGAAGGAAGTGGGGGGATTACAACAGAAGCCATCAAAGTTCTTTTAAGAGATGCAGGTAAATCAAGTAAGTCACAAATTGTTTTGGATAGCAATCCTGCTTCGCTGATTGAAAAGTTGGTTAATGTATGCGACTCTAGACAGTTCGCTTGATTCTACAAACTTTTAAAAACTCTTTTTTCATTTATACTGCATGGCTAGAAAGAAAAGGGTGAAAAGAGCTTCGGTCTCAAAAGTTGTGCCAACAGCGAATAAGGTTCATCTTGCCCTGAAGAATATGATTTCCTTTGGACTTATTTTTGCCATCTCTCTTGGAATTTACAACTGGGTGGAAAATGAGTTGATTGTGAATGTTTTCTGGGTCATTTCCATAATAACTGGATTCATTGCAGTTGCTTTCTTGGTTGCTTATTTAGTTCTGGTTTTCATGAAGTGGTTCAAGAAGTAATTCTTTACAAATTCTTTTAAATCATAATTATTACTTAGCCGTAGGCCTGTGTAGCTCAGCGGAAGAGCGCGACATTGGTATCTATTATAGTCCAAAGATGTCGAGGTCCGGAGGTCAGCACTCCGCACAGGCTTTATCATAGAAATCCTTAAAAACAAAATTTGACAAATGTTGTAATGAGGGAGAGATATGCAACCCAAAAAGATGGCGAGTTTCTGACAGTTGATGTTGCAGAAGGCCACGTAAAATTTTCTTATTTTTCAGCAGAGGGCGATTACAATGCTTTTTACCAAGATAGAAAAGGATTTCATCTCAAGGCACGCGTACCAATGGCTACAATGGGCTTGGAAATGATATAAGAAGGCAACTTTCTCCTGAACTACAACGTGAACTAGAATGTGAATGGTAACCTTCCATAGCTTTATAAAATTCCATATTTATTCTTTCAAATGCCAAAAGAAAAACAAGACAAAAAAGAGAAGTCAATTGACAAACTTAAAGTTAACTACACGAAACTCCAGAAAAAGTATTCTCTTCCGTCCTTTGATGATTTGAATGAAGAGTTTTCAATAGAGAAAGTAGCTGATCATGAGACAGAGTACCTATTGAGGGAAGTGAGAAGGATGGTCGCTGAAAAGGTATTCAATTATTTAAGAACGGTCGAAACCTTGATCAATCCCACAAATGCGCCGATGTTCGTGTTTTCAATAGTAAAATCCCTGAAGGAGAATGACAAGAAAACTCTTACAGACATTTACAAAGAACTTGCAAAAAATGAACTGGAGTTAATCAAACTGGATCTCAAGTATTCAGAGGAAAAAGAAGCAGAATTCATAAAGAAAGCGTACAAAGTATGGGAAAAGAACAGCAAGATACTTTTGGGAATAATAGATTCTGTGGAGAAAAATTGGGATGCTAAGTCTGAGTTAAGCGGAAAAAGTTATTTTGGGTAAAATTTTTCAAAAATACCTTCAATACTTATCTCTAAAAGAGCAACGGGCATTTTAATTTTCCAGTTATTCAAAATCTTCGGATGAACCTCCCCAATGAATCCAATTGCTTTTCCTTCAAATTTTATTTCTGAGACTCTTCCATCAATGAAGTAAGAAGGAAAATGAGTTGCTTCAACAAAATCAATTTTCACATTAAGCATCCTTGAAAGATAATCTATTGCTTGCTTCATTTCCGTGAAATTTCCCGGAGAGATTGCAATTGCCAATGATTCCTCCTCATTTATTTTTTCATTTCCAGAGAATATTTTTCCAGTTTCGAAGATCTTATGGGGGTATGGAACATCAATATTTTCTGCAATGTTCTTCAGCAAGTAATGGCTTAGATTTTTTCTCAAAATATTGTATTCTGTCTTGGATTCAGCAAGTTCTATAAAATCTTTTTCGGGCATTGAAGTCTTTTTGAACTGATCATTTTTCATTGTTAGATGATAGTTTGAAACTTCGGTCATATTTAGTCCAGTAAGGATATCTGAAATCTTTCTTTTTATCAGTTCTCTTTTGCTTTCCTCTCCTATTGTCGAGATTTCCGGAATTTCAGGAACGAGGTTTTCATAACCATAAGCAATTGCAATGTCTTCTATAAGATCAACTTCATGCAAAACATCAGTCCTCCAGGCGGGAATCAAAACAGTTCCTTTGTTGTAGTCATATCCCATTCTTTCCAAATATGTTTTAATTTGCTTTTCGTTCAACTCCAATCCCAATAATTTGTTCACATTTTCCGGAGATACTTTCATTTTTTCATTTGAGAAATCAGGCGTTAATTCGTTTTTTGAGTTCTTTATTTCCATTTGGTATATTTCCCCACCCATATCTGCCAAGATTGTGGTTAGAATGTTAAGACATTTTTTTAATATTTCAAAATCAAATCCAGAGCATTCAATGAATACATCCTTTGTCTTTTCAGTAACTTTACCTGTAGACTCTGAATTTATTATTGGTGGCATGCTCAATACATTGTTATTTGCATCAACGAAGACTGGGAATTTTTCCTTTCCACTCAGCAAATGAGAATATTCCTTTCCGGTTGGATGTTTTTTAAGAATTTCAATTGCAGACATTTCCTTTCCCGCTTCAAGTGGAATGAATTTTATCTTCTCTGGCTCTAATGCCTTAAATGTGATAGGTAAGGTTATTTTTTCAAGAGGATAAATTCCTATTGCAAGCTTTTTTCTTTTTCTTCCGACTGTCGTGTGCAGCTTTTCCTGAACTTCTATTATTTCTTTTATTCTTTCATCATTTAATTTCAATCCAATTACGATTGCGCAAGCAGTATGAGGACGAACGTTTTTTACTGAAGAATCTACTGTGACTGTGTAGTCTTTTTTTGGCTTATTTATTTTGTATTCCTTCAATCCAGTTTTCTTTCCTAAGAATGCCAAAAATGCCCTTTTGAATCCGTGATATGACAAAATATCCGGGCGGTTTGGAAAAACTTCTATATGAATTTCCCTGTCATCAAATCCCTCCAAAGGAGTGCCGAACATTGGAATTCTTTCCTGCATTTCCGAATCAAGTTTTCCTATCTCTTCCTCGAATAATTTTCTGTTGATATTGATTACTGCCATTTTATTCCAATTCTATGACATAATGCCCGTGTTTAGTTATATCCTCAATTGAGTTGAAGTCAGTAACTTTTATTTTTTTAATATTTGTCACTGTTTTTTTCAAGACTTTTCCAGTGTACTCTTTTGTTAATGGACTATATTCTTCAAATACAATCACATCCCCCTCATTCAATTCAAAATCTGCAAGCCTTACATCTGTGCTCTTTTTACTGTTGGACAACCTCTGAAACATTTCTGGCCAGCACTTTTTTCTAATTTCCATTTTGTTTCTCGTCAACCCCTCCAGCCAGTTTATTTGCATGCTTTGCCTGCTTGATTTTGTCAACAGGAAATCTTTTTTCATATTCTTCTACAACCTTTATTGTTTCCTTTTCTGCATCGATTCCACATATTGTTGCTATTTTCATTGTCAAGTATTCCATGTCCCCAATGAAATTTTCCACTTCTTCCTTGTGCTTTTCAATAAGTTCTTTTTGCTTGTCTGCATCAACCCATTTTATTATATTCCAGAATTCTCCAATTTCCTCATTCATGTTCAAGAGCAAGTCCTTTATCTCTGATACTTTCCCCCATTCCCTGTCTTCATTGAACTTCTTTATCTTATCTTGTGCTTCGCTCATTTTGTTATTTCATCTGCAACTTTCTTTAATTCTTCAATAGATTTTTGTGGACCAAGCTGCGTTGTTACATATCCGGGATATTTTTCAAAATATACTTTATCTTTTGCCCAAATTTCTTCAAACTTGTTTTCTAAACCATAAATTGGATATAATTTTATATGTGCATGATTCACACCCAAACCTTCCATTACTAAAGCAGTTCTCTTAACTTTTAGTTTTTTATCTAATAGTTGTGCAACTTTTCTTGTTGCTTTCATTACCTCAGAATATTCTTTTTCAGGCATCTCAAATACATAAGAGTCAAAATGTTTTTTTGGCATAACTAATGTCATTCCCCTTACATTGGGGTTTATGTCTAGTATTGCCATAAAATCTTTGTCTTCCCAAATCTTTACAGATGGAATTTTTCCCTCAACTATTTTACAAAATATGCAGTCTTTCATTTTATTTTTCCTATTATTTCTTTAGTTAATGTTTCATAACCAAGATCATTCATATGAATTCCACCTTCTTCGTGGTAGTTTTCTCCTCTTTCCAATAAAGGACGGTATATTTCTTCGGAGTCTATTATATTTACTTTTTTGTTTTTTGCAACTTTTTTTAGAACTTCATTGTATGGAGTTATTTGTTTATTCCATCTTTCTAATTCCTTGGGATCTTCATCGAACCCTGGAGGGCAAGGAAGAAGTATTATTTTTGACCCTTTGAAAGAGTCTATTATTGAGATCATATTTTCTTCAAACATTTTTGGTGTTATTTGTTTAGGTCTTGAAGAATCATTTCCTCCAAAAGAGATTACCACATAATCTGGTTTTAGTTTTGAAATTAATGGTGCTTGTTTAACTCCATCTGATGTGTATTGTCCTCCAGCTGCGCAATTGTAAACTACTGTGTCTTTTACGTTTTCTTCTACCATTTTCATCCATCGCCTACTGAATCTTCCCAAGTGGCTATCCCCAAACAATATTAGTGATTTCATTTTATCCAGAATTTCATTTTCCTCAATTGATTTAGATCATTTTTGTACAATTCTCTCAAATCCTGTATTTTGTAGTAATCCATCAAGATCCTGTCAAATCCTGGACCCCATGCAAGAACAGGAATATTTTCTCCTAACAAAGGAACTACTACTTCTGGTCTGAAAATTCCGGCTCCGCCCAATTCAAGCCACACTTTTTTTTCAGGGTGAAATGCCTCTATTCCCACTGAAGGTTCCGTATATGCGTAGAAACTTGGCCTAAACCTTACTTTTTCAAAACCCATTTTCTTGAAGAACTGTTTCAAATATCCAAGAAGATGCCTGAAGTTTGCATTTCTGTCAACGACAATTCCTTCTGTTTGGTTGAATTCGAATCCATGTTTCCAATCTACAGTCTCATTTCTGAAACACTTTCCAAGTGCGAAGAACTTTTGTGGTAAGTTGTCTTTTTTTATCTGTGCAAGAGTTCTAGCAGATATGGAGGTGGTATGTGTTCTTAGAACAAGTTTCTTTGCTTCTTCTTCACCCCATTCATATTGCCATCCCTTACTTTTTACTTCTTTGAGGTTTCCTTCATGAGCCTCTTTAACCGCTTTCAATAATTTCTTGTCAATTTCTCCTTTCTTGTTAAGGAAGAATGTATCTTGCATAACTCTTGCCGGATGATCTTGAGGTGTGAATAGTGCGTCGAACACCCAGAAAGAACTTTCAATCATTGGACCTTCCATTTCCTTGAATCCCATTTCTGTCCATATTTTTCTTCCATAGTCTGCAGCCTGATTTACAAAGTGTCTTTTTCCACCATTGGTTTCGGGAACAAATGATTTAACATCGTATCTTCTGAATTTCTTTCCTTTCCAGGATTCTTGTGCAAGGGTTTCGGGAGTTATCTGCTCTATCATGTCGTTCTTTATCTTCATCTTTGACATTTCCTTTCCCAAATCAGTGATTTGTATCGTTGTAGTCTTTTTGTCAATTAATTTTACAATCTCTTTTCTTTTCTGGAGATTCTTGAAAGTTTCAATTTGGTCTTTTGCTAGAGAATTGTATTCTGTTGGTAGTGAATCAATAAAGATTTCTTCCGGAGTCTTCTTTGTTATGTGTTCCTTGTTTACTTTTAGGCTAATTCTTCCATTTTTCAATTCAACAAATTCTTTGTCTTTTAAGATTCCAATAGAAGCTTTGAATTCTTCATCCGATAAATTTGAACTCTTTTTTGCATCACTCAAAGAAAGATTTTGCTTTTCTGTTAATACGTGTATTAATTTTCTTTCTGGCAAACCTGATTTTTGGTAGAGAATACCATTAGTGTCCAAATCTACTATTTTTCCCTCTTTATGAGATACTTTTACAATGCCTTTTTTCTCCAAGAAGTCTAATGTTCTTAACAAAGAGACTCTGTCCAGCTGAGTTTTTTCTTCAATCTCTTCAAGGCTTTTGCCTGTTAAATGAGGAAGGATTTTGATTTCATTAGGACTTAACGATTCGGCGAGCTTCTTCAGATCCATTTGGTTTTAAGATATAGATATTATAAAAAGGTTTTTAAATAGATGAGTACAGACAGAAATATGTTAAAGGATTTAGGGAGAGGCGTAGGTGTTTTTTTTGATGGGTTAGCAAAGAACCAAGTAACTGAAAGAGGACGCGGTTCTGAGAAGGGTCCTTTAGTCATTTCTGATTTAGAAGAATATAATCTTGGACTTATTAATGATGGGGGCAATTATTATGTTGTTGGAAGATCAGAAGACATAGAAAGACTTGAAAGTGAATTGGGGAAAGAAACCCACATAAGTTTTGGTCCTCCTCGTGAATTACCCATTTACCCCCCACTTCCACATAGGGATGATCGGTTTTGATTTCGTAATTAATTTTATAGGTTTTTTGTCTCTAATTTTCCCATTTTATACTCTCTATACAAATCTCTAATGGTTGGTGCTGCCTGAAATCCTAGAACTACAAACGGAGTTGTAATGAAAGCGGCTAATCCAAAAAACTCTAAGGGAGTATCAATACTAAATATTCCTACTTGCCTATTTTGTGCTACATCCATTATATACTTCGCGGCCTCGACACAATAATCTGGTAAATAATTTCCTTGAGCTGCAAGATCATAACAACTTGTTAAATCCATTTCTTATCCAAATTAATCTAATATAAAAATTTTTATGTTTAAGATTATAGGCTTTTTGTCATCCAAGTTGGCATTCCCAGAACCAATCCAAGGGCTTTCAAATCGTAAATATCCCTTTCATTTTCGCTTGGAGAGATAAACTTCATGTTTAATTTGTACTTATTGCAAAGTTCTATGTTTTGCCTTATCCTTGCCAGGATTCCTGTTTTTTCTTTTTTATTTGAATTGATTATTTCATCCAGATTTATTCCTATTTCCACATTCTTTTTTTTCGCTTCTCTTGCAAGGACATGATTGAATCCAGAATCTCTTTGCTTGATTTTGTCCTTTTTTTCCTTTACATTAAGAAGCAAAACATTGATTTTTTCCTTTTCGAGGATTTTTCTATTCAAATCGTCATCGTCACTACAGAAAACAATCTGCTTCTCAATACTTTTACGAATCAGAGTTCTAGCTTTCATAAAATCGTTTTCTTGAATTATTATCATATGAGAAACAGGAAAAAAGAGTTTTTATTCTTGGCGATTAAACAAATACGACTGCCGCGGTTGCAATTCCCATGACTAGTGCAAGAACATTTGGTATTGCTATGAAAACATCCTTTCTTGCGTAAGCATACAAAAGCCAAACAAACCCATTCAATGATGTTGCTAATGGTTGGATTACAATTCTGCTTTCTCCCCTGTAATTGGACATTAGGACTTCGAGAAGAGAAATAAACATAATTATTGCGAGAGTAGAAGCAACCGTTCCGATGATTTTTTCGTTTCTTGCCAAGAACTTTTGAAGACCCATATTTGCAAAATATTTTTAGAATATATAAAATTATCCACTAATTGTGCTTCCTACAAAATTTCTCCCATTTAGCAAATTATCCAATTGTCTTAAATCTCTTCCTAGAATATAAGTGGTTATTTTCTTATCCATGATTATCTTTGATGCTCCCTGATCTAGCACAAAATGCTGCCCGGGATGGAATTTTGATTTATGCGCTAATTTGTAGAAATCTTTCCAAGATATTTCAGAAATGAATCTTGCGTTCTTGAACTTTTTAGGATCGCGATCATATACGCCCGCAATATTTGTCAAATTTATGAATTCTGTCTTGAAATGGCCTGCTATTTGGGCTGCTGTCGAATCTGAAGTCTGATGCTCGTGGTATTCAAGCGCTCCACAAAAAACAACCGATTGCCTTTTCAAATATTTTTCCACCTCACTTATTTTTTGAGGGATTCCTTCCTGTTGTGCATAATTAAAGAAATAAGACAAGAATCTTGCATTTGTCCTGTTTGCGGAAATTCCTGCAAAATTCTGGAGCTTCTCATTGATTCCTGTGCTCCTCAAAGCCGTTATGTATTTTCTTGCTATGCTTCCGCCGCCGCAAACAACAATGAATTTGTAATTCTTTGAATTCTTTTTTATTACATCCTTGAATCTTTTCAGAAATTCTACATCAATTTCGTTTGGAATAATGAGGCTTCCACCAAGACTGATTACAACCACTCTTTTTTTCATTAACTCACAAGTTCAATCTTGTTTATAACTTTTTCTTGAATCGGTTTTCTTGAGAATTCAATGGCTGCCTGTATAAAGCCGTGAAACAAAGGAGCCGGTTTTTCAAGCTTTGATTTCAGTTCAGGATGGGCCTGTGTCGCGACAAAATAAGGATGTTCTTTTGGATTTAGTTCTATGAATTCAACCAATTTTTCATCCGGAGAAATACCTGAGAATATCAATCCATTTTCCTCTAAGATTTTATGGAATTCGGGATTGACTTCATATCTGTGCCTGTGCCTTTCAGAAACTTGATTTGAATTGTACAAATATTCCACAAAGCTTCCCTTCTTTATTTTTGCCGGATACGCTCCAAGCCTCATCGTTCCGCCTTTCTTCTGAATGTTTCTTTGTTCATCAATAAGATCTATCACCGGATGCTTGCAGGTCGGGGAAACTTCTGTCGTATGGGCGTTGTCAAGCATGCAAACATTTCTCGCAAAATCTATAACTGCCATCTGCATTCCATAACAAATCCCCAAAAATGGAATCTTGTTTTCCCTGCAGTATTTTACGACCGAAATCTTGCCTTCCACCCCTCTGCTTCCAAACCCACCAGGAACTATGACTCCATGAACTTTTTCCAAATTTTCAATAAATTCTTCATCTGTCGTGTCAAACCATTTTATTTTTATTTTGGTTCCCAGATGCGATTCACAGTGGTGCAAGGACTCTATTATGCTTGCGTATGAATCCTCAAGAGAAGTGTATTTTCCCGCCACTGCTATGACAATCTGATCCTGGGCGTTCTCCCTTTTAGTTATAAGATTATTCCATATTCCAAGATCATGCTGGATTGATATGTTTAATTTTCTTGCCAACAGCTGTGACATTCCCTGCTTTTCAAAGGCCAACGGGATTTTGTATATGTTATTGACATCAATTCCAGTTATTATCTCGTCTTCGTTCAGGTTTGCATCAGCCGCAATTTTTCTTTTGATATTTTCCGTTAGCATGTCGGAACATCTTGCTATTATTATGTCCGGCTCTATTCCCCTTTGCCTTAACATTGATATGCTTTGCTGGGTCGGTTTTGATTTCTGCTCGTTTACTCCGAAGGGAACCGGAACATAAGTCAGGTGGACAAATAAAATATTTTCCCTTCCCACATGCCTTGAAAGATTTTTCACTGCTTCTATGTACAGTTCGTTTTCCATGTCTCCTACGGTGCCGCCTATTTCAACAAGAATTATGTCCGCTTCCGTATCCTGGCCGACTTTTATGAAATAGTCGCGAATGAAATTTGAAACATGAGGAATCATCTGCACAGTTTTTCCCAAATAGTCTCCACGTCGCTCTTTTTCCCTGATTATGTCAAACACTTTTCCCATCGTAAGACTCCAATCACTCTTGCAGCTTATGTTAAGGAATCTTTCATAATGCCCAAAGTCCATGTCAACTTCCGTTCCGTCATCAAGAACGAAAACTTCCCCGTGCTCTACAGGATTCATTGTTCCGGGATCAACATTCAAGTATCCGTCGCATTTTATCGGAATTACCTTGTATTTTGAAGAAAGAATCTTGCCGATGCTTGCAAGAGCAACCCCCTTCCCCAGACCAGAAAGCACACCTCCAGTCATTATTATATATTTTCGGTGCACATTGGAAAATGTTATTTATTTTTATAAAGCTTTATTGCTATGTGCAAGGAGTGATTTTTATTTTTATTTTAGTATCTCATTATAGAAATTCTTATATAGTTTAAGATGAATTATTTTTAATGAGGGAGTATTTACAAAGGAATAAAGAAGCTTATGATGTTCTTGCACAAGAATATGCTGATAGGAGGGAAGATTATTCTGTTTCTGATAGAAAAATAGTCCAACCATTTATTGATTACTTAAGAGGACATTTCGATTCCGTTAGAGTTTTGGAACTTGGTCCGGGTTCTGGATTAGCCCAACTCTATTTTTACGAGCAAAGATTTGATAGTACTGCAATTGATATTTCACCAGAAATTCTGAGAGTTTCCAGGGATACCGCTCCTCAGACTAAATATCTTTTAGGAGATTTCTTAGAGTTTGACTTTAGCCAATTAAAGTTTGAAGGAATATTTGCAAAAGCGTTCATACACTTATTTCCTAAGGATGATGCTCTTTCGGTTTTTAGAAAAATTTTTGATTTATTAGTTGATGGGGGTGTGGCGTTCATAGCTACCACAATTCATGATAAGTCTGAAGAAGGTTATTTTGAAAAAGAAGATTATAGTAAAAAAGAAAAAAGATTCCGAAGGAGATGGAATGAAGATGAATTACTACAAGAATTAGCACATATAGGATTTAAATTATCTAAGAAATGGTATAATAGTGAAGAAGATAAAAGTAAGAACTGGGTTAATCTTTTAGTTAGTAGACCGATATAATATTTTCTACTTAACTGTAAACAACTTGTTGTCCTTTACTTTAAATATATCCAATCTTACTCCGGAATCAATCCAACCATGAGCGTAGTTCAAGGCCGCAAATGCATTCACAAAATCCCCCTTTTTCTGGAAATGTCGAGCATCCGTTAGATAATTGGAAACCATATCAATTATTTCCTTTGCTTCCTTGTTTTTACCTTTGATTATATTTTTCTTTGCAATTTCCAGTGCTTCTGTTGTTAGTTTAAAATATTTTTCAAGCTTGTCTAAAGTTATTTTGTCTTCCATCTATTTCTGTCCGAAGAAACATTTAAATAAATATCCTGCCAATGATAGACATGGAAAAGAAGGTGGTTGGATTATTTGCTATTATAGGAGTATTTCTCCTTGTTTCCGGTGTTTACGCAGTTTCTGACAGTGAAATTGACGATTTCTTGAGAAATGTTGCAGAACAAAAAGGAATATCTGAAAGCAGCATTAACAATATAACAGAAGTTGACTTCAACAATCTGCCAAGAGGAATTAACATATCAAATATAGACGATACAAATCTTGCAATCTACAAAATTGAAACGAATGATAGCGAACCTGCATTCATATTAACAGTTTCAAGCGAAAATGTCAGGAAAATATCCGCACCAAAGTATTACACAACCTCTTTATTGAACTTTGGATACGATGAAGAAACAAAGGATTCAACTTTCTTGAAAACTTCTACAGGAGTTTCAACAAGCAAGGAGAATGGATATGTGATGTTAAGGGATGGAAGCATAACGGGAATGTCTACAAGCCTGGAAATTACAAGTGGTGCGGGAGAAGTGCAGATAATAATATTGAAGAATGGGGAAACTGTTGGGTTTGGAAATTCATTTGCCGTTACATCTCCCGGAATAAAGACAGACAGGGATATTCAGTCACAAGGTGTGGTTGCATTTGAGGCGGGAGATGCAATCTCTGTTTATGCAAAAGTGAGTGGAGATGTCAAATGGAAGGATGCAATAAATATTGTTGAAATAACAAATTGAACATAAAAGTTTTTAAATAAACCAAATTTATAGTCAACATGAAAAATTCGGCGGTTGTTATAAGTGTTCTTGCAGTAATGGTTGTGGTTCTTTTGGGGTTGGTCTTATATGCATTTGTTTTCCAGCCAATGATTACGGGATATGTGACTAATGTTTACAATCAGGGCGCAAATGATGCTGTCAGACTAATGCTGGGACAAGTTCAGCAGCAAGGATATGTGCAAATACCTGTAAATCAGAATCAAAGCGTTGTGTTGGTTCCTTACAATCCAAATCAGCAGCCAGTAAACAATAGTTCCTAAAGATGGCAAAAAAGAAAAAGCAGAAAAAACCTTGGCTTGCAGCAATCTTAAATTTTCTTATAATAGGATTAGGATACATTTACACGGGGAAAAGAATTGAGTTTGGGATAGGATTAATTATAGCATATGTGGTTTTTGTGACATTATCTTGGAGTTATGAGTATACTTGGGCAGATTTTGTTTTGGAAGTTGCCGTTGGATTGCTGTTTGCATACGACGGGTATAAAACTGCCGAAGAAGTTAATAGGGGAAAATAACTCGGAAAATTTAAATACGCTATTTGTTTCTTATTAGAAAATAAGGTGGTAAAATGTCTAATGTAAAAAAAGGTGTTGTTTTTCTTCTTTTAGTTTTGGTATTAGGTGTATTTTGGTATGGAATAAATCAGTTTAATTCAACTGGAAAGGTGACGTTTGATCTTGATTCCAGTTATGTTGAAGGACAACCTCTTGACGGAAAATTAAAGCTTTCACTGAATGAAGGGGAGTTTGTTCCCGCATCATCAAAAGTCATGGTTGAGAATAATGGAAACAAGTATGAATACATATTGAGTGATCTTTTGTCTGATCCTTCTGAAGGAGCATATTATGTTGAAGGAACTTCTATTTCCGGAAGTGGTCAAGGTTATGGCGGTTCAAGCAGTTCCGATTTTGTCTTAAAGATATTGTCTCCAAGCTCTTCTTCTGGTTCAAGCAGTTCTTCTAGTTCTGCTGAGCCAAGCACGAGTACTCAAACTACAGAAACTGCAACTGATGTTTCAACAGAGTCTAACCAAACAGAAACAACAAAAGAAGAGATTACAGAAGAGAAGGAAGCCATAGAAACTTCATCCGAAACCAAGGAGGAAAAGAAGGAAAACAAAGAGGAGAAAAAAGAAGACAAAAAATCTGAGGAATCTGGCTCTGTTATGACTGGAAACGTCATTTCTTATGTGTTTTCAAGAATGACTGGAAAAGTTTCCATGAATGTTCAAAATGAAGTAAAAGGAAAAGTCTCTTCTGGAGAAGAATTTGTTTATGAATTGGAAGATGGTGAATCTGCAGAGATTTCAGAAGGAGATGTGAATCTGAAAGTTGAAAATGGAAAAGCAATAGTAACCAAATCAGATAATTCAAAAGATCTTATCATTGATTTGTCAAAGCTTTCGGTGCCTGTTGAAAAAGGGGACTTGAAAATAAGTCT
Organism: Candidatus Woesearchaeota archaeon; assembly: GCA_964538405.1. Lineage (GTDB taxonomy): Archaea > Nanobdellota > Nanobdellia > Pacearchaeales > GW2011-AR1 > JAGVWT01. The sequence goes on along the minus strand of CAZIET010000001.1, from coordinate 43,967 downwards.
TGTCTACAATGAACAGGAAATAACTTCATTAACAACAACTCTTGAGGGCAATGTGGAAGAAAATATAACTGTAATTGCGGAATTGACTGAAGAAGAAAGAAGCGTTCTTGCAAGTGAATTTGGAAATCTTTCAGTTGACGTTACGGATGCCAAAAAGACAAAGAATGGAGTTACTGTGAGATTTGAAATTGGTGAATATTGGGTAGAGCATTCTTATCATGAAATGACGGATGAAGAACTTAGATCAAAAGTTGAAAAAGATGCAAAAATATTTTTGAAGGACATTGCAAATACCTTATTGAAGGAGGAAAAGATAAAAGTGAATGTAGACGGAATTGTTGGAAGTTATGCAGTTTCATAAAGCTTAAAAGAATATCTTTCTGATTATTTTTATGCTTAAAGAAGATTTTGAAGAAGGTCCAAGACCTGATTATAGCAGAGTTGATAGAATTAATTATCTTTTAAAAGAAACTTTTGGTCCTAATGTCAGAGGGGATTTAAGGACTACTGACATGAGTGTGATTAATAATCTCGATTCTCTCTTATCTCCTTTTTCGGAGCGCTTAAATCTTGTTGCTGAAGTAACTTTTCCCCTACATGACGAACATGAATACTTTATTGGCGATCCAATTGGAAGATTTTCACCAGATGGAGATTCTCTAACTTTGTTAAGACGTGGATTTTTAGGAAGATTTGCTATATCTGCTTTGATGTTTCAAAGATTGTATAAAAAAGAGTATGGAAATCCTTTAAAGGTTAGGTATTTTTAACTATCTAAAAACAGGATTGTAGAGCATTTTTTTAAGAGTGAATTTTGCTCCAAGCATTTCCGAGACTATCGCAGAAAATTGGTATTTTCCATAAACTACATTGTAAACCCCTTCTCCAACTGGAATTTTTGTCTGAACAGAGAAATAATTTACTATGTCTTCAATTTCCTGCCTGTCCAAGAATATGCCTGTTCTTTTCCTTCCCATTTTTCCATTCACTATTATTTCCTGTCCAGGACCATTGCATTCTATGTACACAACCATAGGATCTTTCAAGAAAGGGTTTAATTTTCCTAAATCAATTTGTTTTTCCGAAGGTAAAGGTTTTAGATATTGGAATCTTTCTGGTAATTTGGGTTGTGGGATAACCAATGGTGGCATTTTAAGATAATTTCTTTCTGCCGGTACGAATGTTTGCGGCGTTGGAAGCTTTTGGGATTTATTATATTCTTCCTGAGACTGAGAAAATCTCTTTCCGGATGCCCACAATCTTCTTTCTATGTTTGAAGGGGAAGGAGAAAATTTACTTATAGGAGTTATTTCATGAATTATACTTGGAAGAACGGGCTTGCTTTCCAGATCCAGCCCCTGCTTTTTTGCCGATTGGTTTATCACCTCCCCTATAAATTCAAGAACGATTTTTTGCCCTTCTGAATGATTAGAAATTGATATCATCTTTTTTATTGGGAGATTCTGATTTGGTGTACTCCTCTTCCGGTTTTTTCTTTACTGGATTAGGAACGGTTTGCTTTGATGATTGTGGAATGTTAGGCCTCATCTGAGGTTGCTGAGGTCTCGAAGGAGTTCTGTTTGCTTCGTGCAGCAGAGTTATACCTTTTGCCAAAGTTTTGTTTTGTTCCACCAAGTTGTTCAGTTTGTCAGTCATTTCCTTGTCTCCGAAATGCTTCTTTTCCGCTATTGTCTTCGCTGAAATTTCAAATAATTCGAGGAGTTTTGTCAATTGCCTTGTAAGATCATCAAATTTAACAGAAAGATTGGTCATAACCCTTTGCAAAGAAACAAAATTTTCAATCAGAATTTTTTCAACATTAGAATTGTCCGTATTTTGCACGTCCCTTTTTGGCATATATAAAAATGGCTTTTAATGTTTATAAATTTTCAGTTTCATAACTTTTAAAAACCTCATGTTTATCGTTTTATATGGGAAATATCTATCCTTTAATCCATCCTTTAGGAAGAGTTAGCTTAGATTTGAATACATTATCAGAAAGAGAATTAGATGTTGTAAAAAGAGTAAATAATTTAGTTAAAAGGTCATTTGGGGTAGGATATGACGCAAGATTTGTTTCAGGTTATGATTATAGATTATCCCACAATTGCGACAATTTTGAAAGAGATTTTAATGGGATTTGGCTTTTTGAAGATCCTAACTCTGATTTGGGTTATATTGCTTTGAACAAACCGAGTGCATCACCACATATTTCCGATTCTTTAGGTAGATTTTTGAGTCAAGATGGATCTGATTTAGAAATATATAAAAGGGGTATTTTTAATAAATGGTTAAGAGCTGCAGAAAGATATTCCAAGTTTTATCAAGAAGAGTTTGGTACAATACCCCAGATTAAGCATGTCTTAAGTAGATCAGATAATGATTGGCATCAATCAAATTTAACAAGTAATAGTGGGATTAGGTTGCCCGGTCTTTTTAAGAAATAATTTGTTTAAGATTTCTCGATCTCAGCCACGAAATCAGCAATGTCTTTTGCAGCATCCGGATTTACGCTAATGCTGTCTATTCCATTTTCAATCAAGAATTTTACCATTTCCTTTTTGCTTCCCGCCTGACCGCAAATGCTTGTTTCCACACCACTTCTTTTTGCAACCCTTATCACATATGCCAGCTGGTTTAAGACTGCGGGATGCATTTCATTATACAAATCCTGAACTTTCTGGTTTCCCCTATCAATTGCAAGAGTATATTGAGTAAGATCATTGGTTCCAAACGAAACAAAATCTATTTTTTCATTGCATAGCTCTTTTATTATCTGGACTGCAGCAGGAGTTTCTATCATTACACCCAATTTTGCATTGTTGAACCCTATTTCTTTAAGCATTTTTTTAACAATCTTTACTTCATCAACGGAAATGACTTGTGGCATCATCACTCCAATTTCCTTTCCATTTACTGCAACATTCTTCAAGGCATTCAATTCTGCTCTTAACATTTTGGGATTTTTCATTCCAAACCTTATTCCATGCATTCCCAACATAGGATTTGCCTCTTTTTCTTTTGGAGATCCTTCCAAATTATAGAACTCATCACTTCGTATGTCTGATGTCCTTATCCATAATTTGTCAAAATGCTCTGAAATTTTCTTAACACCATCGAAAATTATTTTTTCGTAATCGTTAATTTTGTCTTTTTCCAAAAAATAATTGGGGTGTTTTCCAGATTCTGCTATTATTCCCTCAAGCCTTAACAATCCAACTTCCTTTATTCCTGTTTTTGCCGCTCTTTCAGCGAAACTTGGAAGGTCAATCATCACTTTTATTTTTGTTTTTGTCTTTACATTCACTGGATTTACATCTTTGTGAACAACTTCTGATGTCTTTCCTCTGAAGACTTTTCCATTGAATCCATCTACAGTCACTGTTTCTCCTTCCTTCAATTTTGAAGTTGCTTCTTCAGTTCCCACTACCGCAGGAATTCCCATCTCTCTGCTTACTATACTTGCATGTGATGTTAAACCACCTTCATCAGTAACTATCGCTGAAGCTTTCTGCATTGCAACAACCATGTCCGGATTAGTCATTTTAGTCACAAGAATATTTCCTTGTGTAACTTTGTCAAGGTCTTTCATTGTTTGAATAATTATGACTTTGCCGAAGGCAATTCCTGGAGATGCGCCCATTCCGCTGAGTATCACTTCCCCCTCAATTTCTTTTTCCTCTTTTTTTTGCGATAAGGTTGTTATTGCTCTTGTCTGAACAATGTAAATTTTATCTCCTTGGATTGCAAATTCAATATCCTGGGGCTTTCCATAATGTTCTTCAAGCTTCAACGCAATTCTTCCCAATTTTTCCGCTTCAAAATTACTCAATACTTGTGAATTTGATTTTTCTTCCGGCAATTTCACTTCAATTGTTTCTCCATCTCCTTTAATCAAGGCAATCTTTTTGTTTGCAATCTTTTTGTCAATGAGTTTTTCATTTCTTCCAATAACATACATGTCTGGAGTTATTCTTCCTGAAACTATTCCTTCTCCTAATCCAAACACTGCTTCCACAACAATGTTTTCATGTTTTCCTGATGGGTCTTTTGAAAATACAACTCCTGATTTTGTTGAATTAACCATTTTTTGCACTACAACTGCAATTTGAACTTTATTGTCAAAACCTTTCTTGTGACGGTAATAAACTGCTCTTGAAGTAAACAAAGAGGCAAAACATTTCTTTACTTTGTCAATCAATTCTCCCCTTCCTTCTACATTAACAAAAGTTTCCTGTTGCCCTGCAAAGCTTGCATCTTCCAAGTCTTCAGCGGTCGCAGAACTACGAACAGCGACGTAAATTTCGTTCCTTGACCCCTTTAATATTGAGGCTGCCTCTCCTTCTGTATTGTCTGTAGAAAGATTTTCATAAGACTCTATGATTTCTGACTGCATGTCATCAGGCATTTTTGCATTTGAAATTATTTCTCTTACTTTTTCTGTCGCTTCATCCAATTGTTTTGTGTTTTCGTAATCTATTTTTGATAAAAAAGAATCAATTTGGGGTTTAAGGTTTGATTTTTCAAGAAAATAATTATAGGCTTGGGCCGTAATGACAAATCCCGGAGGAACTGGAACTTTAAGATTGTAAATTTCTGCAAGATTAGCTCCCTTTCCCCCTGCAACACTTCCGGAGTTTTTATTTAATTCAGAAAACCATTTGATAAACTCTACAGATTCCCCTTCTTTTTGCATATTCATTAAAACCTGAAGAAGTTAATAAAAGTTTTGTTAAACAAAGGAACTAATAATCAAATATGTTAATCCTGCCACTAAGGCGGAAGCAGGAATTGTTATTATCCATGCATATATAATTTTTCTTGCTAATTTCCACCTAACTGCAGAAACCCTTTTTGCTGCCCCGACCCCCATTATTGATCCTGCAATTACATGGGTAGTACTTACTGGAATCCCAAAATGTGAGGCAAAAAACAAAGTTCCAGCTCCTGCAGTTTCAGCCGAAAATCCCTGGAATGGCCTTAATTTTGTCAATTGCAATCCCATTGTTTTCACTATTCTCCATCCCCCAAAGTAAGTTCCGAGAGCGATTGCTGAATAGCTTGAAATTATAACCCATGTCGGAACATAGAATGTGGAAATCAATCCTCCAGAAAACAGAAGAAGGGTTATGACACCCATGGTTTTTTGGGCATCATTTGTTCCATGCCCCAGACTATAGAAGCTTGAAGATACAAGCTGAAGCCCTTTGAAGTATTTGTTTGTTTTTTCGGGGGATTTTTTCTTGCATATCTGATAAACAACAACCGAAACCAATACTGCTCCGACAAATCCAAGAGAGGGCGCAACAAAAATAAATATCACAATCTTTGTGATTCCACTTGTTATTATTGAACCAAATCCGGCAGAAGCAATTCCTGCTCCGAGCAATCCCCCTATGATTGCGTGACTGCTTGACGAAGGTATTCCATAATACCATGTGAGTATGTTCCAAAATATTGCTCCCACCAATGCCGCTAAGATGACGAAAGTGTTTACTATCTCTGGATTTATCACCCCTTTTCCTATTGTTGTTGCTACAGCGACGCTGAAAACAAAGGCTCCAAAGAAATTCCAGAATGTCGCAAGAATTACAGCAGTATGGGGCTTTAATACACCAGTACCCACGATTGTTGCGATTGAATTTGCCGCATCATGAAAACCGTTCAAGAAATCAAATACCAAAGCCAATGCAATAACAAAAATTATCAGAGTTAGATCAGCCATGCTTCACTACAATGTTCTCCACAACATTGGTTATGCTCTTGCATTTGTCAACTATTTTCTCAAGCAGCTCATAAATTTCCTTATATTTTATTATTTCCACTGCATCTTTTCTTGTGTTAAACAGGTTGAAAAGGGCATTTTGGTATACGGTGTCACCATCATTTTCCAACTGATGGATTTCTGAGTGGAAGCGCTCAAGATTTTTCATTTTCATTAATTCAGAGAATTGCTCGTTGACTTTATTTATTATCCTCACCACAATCTCTGCTTGCTTCTCTATGAAAGAATCTGTTTTGTCCACCTTGAATATAATCAAACGCTTTGTTGTCTTGTATACAAGCCTTATGACATCACTCAGCAAAACAGTCAACTGGTGTATGTCTTCCTTGTCTATGGGAGTTATGAAGGTTGTATTGATGTCGGTTATTATTTTACGGGACAATTCCTTCTCCCTATCCTTTATTGAGTCTATTTTTTTCAAAAGTTCCGCTCTTTGGGTTGGATTAATGCTGTTATAGTTGTCTATAAATCTCTTGAATTCATTTCCTCCTTCGACATTGATGGTTGCCTGGCGACTTAACATCTCAAAGAATTTTTCCTCTCTTGGAACAATCCAGTTTATTATGCTCCCCATAACATTTATTTCAAGGAGTACTATTTATAGTTTTTCGTGATTTTTGTTTTGATAGTATATCTATAAATTTTCTTTATGACATATTCTAAAATGGATGTCTAAGTATACAAATTCTTAAAAAAGACTTAATTATGTTCTTATTATGGCTAACAAAGTTGAGTATCGGTTTACAGACCCTGCACAGGCGATTGTAGCTGTCGATAAAGTGAGAAGACTTGAAGCTGATTTGATAAGGGAAGAAGAATCATTGCTTGCCCTTACACAACCTTTTGTTTATAACACTTTAACTAGAAATAGGGTTTATTCAGGAAATTCAGAGGGGATAAATACTGTAGCTATCACAGCAGCCACCAATGCTGAATATGGTACTAATTTCACAGATAAAGATATTTTTCGTGCTTTAGGGGATATGGAAAAATCTGGTGATGTAAAAAGACATAGTGTACATTATGACCAATACTTGTTAAAAGATACTAGTTAGTTTTATAAATTCCACATATATTTTCTTTACATGGCATTGTGGATGTGGATTGTTGGGGGGGTTATAGCATTAATTGCGTTGATGTTTTTGTATTATTACAACAGATTTGCGACTTTATCTAATAGAATTGACAACTCGTTGAGCCAGATTGATGTTCAATTAAAAAGAAGGGCTGACTTGATTCCAAACTTGATTGAATCTGTAAAAGGATACATGAAGCATGAGAAGACAGCCATACAGTCAGTTAACGATGCAAGAAAAGCATTAATGAGTGCAAAAGATTTGCCTTCAAGAATAAAAGCAGACCAGAAATTAGAAGGATTTTTAGGAAAGCTTTTCGCAATAGCAGAAGCTTACCCTGACTTGAAAGCCAACACCACTTTCGTTGAATTGCAAAGAGAATTGGCTTCTACGGAGGACAGGATTGCATATGCAAGACAATACTACAATGATAGCATATTGGCTTACAATGACATTTGCAGAACCCTTCCTGGAAAGGTATTTGCACAAATGTACGGCTATCAGCCAAAAGAAGGATTGAAGATTGCCGAAGCTGAAAGAAAGCCTGTGAAAGTAGACTTCTGATTAAACAAATTCTATTTCAAGCGCTTGAACAATTGGATCCGTTAAAGCGAATAAAGGTCTTTTGACAACTTGCTGTGTTTCTGGATCTTGTGCTGTTATTATTCTTGCTAGCCCAGTAGGGTGTATTATTGCTCGTGGGTTTTTATCAAAAAGATCATACATAAGATATTTTCCTTCTGTCCCAGCTAATTGAGTAATGTCCAATGAGTGTCTTTCTTCAAAATTAGAAAATTTTTCTGGTTTAAGCATTTCTGCAACTTCTGTCGGGATTTGTAAATCGGTGGTTTCAGAGTTAAGAAACGTCCCATAAAAAGTATATTCTCTATCTATTCCATCATAATACTGCTGAGATAATACTAAGGCGGGAGCTACCCAACCAAGTCCTTCAAAAAAAGATAAACCTTCTCCTCTATCCATAAACATATTTATGCCGAAATGTCTATCCCAAATTTTCACATTAGGTCTTTTGATTAATCCTTGACGCCATAACTTATAGGTGGTTTTTCCCATAGAGAAAAGCTATTTTATTTCTTTAAATTGATTTATTTAGTTTAAAAGATACTAATTAAACTTAAAAAGTTCTATTTACCTCTATTAAAATGGAAAAAAGAATAGATTTTCGCGATCAAATTGCAAGAAATAACCTGAAATCTTTTGTCTTAATCATGTCTATATTCCTTGTTTTTGTGTTATTTGGGTATGTAATCTCATTGGCATTTGATCCCAGTTATTTTTTTGTAATAATGATTTTCTCGATAATAATTTCATTGCTGTACATCTGGTTTGGATACTACAATTCCGCAAAAATTGCAATAGCAAGCGTAGGAGCAAAGAAAGCCTCTCCTCATGAATACAGACAATATCACTCAATAGTTGAAGGTCTTACTATTGCGAGTGGATTGCCAAAGCCAGAATTATATGTTATGAACTCTCCGCAGATAAATGCATTTGCTTCTGGCCGCAGTCCTAGGAATGCAGTCGTTTGTGTAACAACCGGAGCCTTGGAAAAATTAGACAAGAAAGAACTTGAAGGAGTTCTGGCGCATGAATTGAGCCATGTAGGAAATTATGACATAAGATACATGACTATTGCAACTGTTTTAGTAGGAATGATAGCGATTGCCTCTGAAATGTTTTTGAGAAGCCTTTGGTTCAGCAATGGAAATAACAACAAGCATCCATTCTTGATAATTGCCGGAATTGCATTGGCCATTCTGGCTCCATTGGTCGTTCAACTTGTTCAGCTGGCCATTTCAAGAAGAAGGGAATACAATGCGGATGCCTCTGCCGTCAAATACACAAGATATCCCAGCGGGCTTATAGGGGCATTGAAGAAAATAAAAGCGGAGAATTATCCTGAGAAAAAGGTAAGCAAGGCAATTGCCCCGTTGTTTTTCTCCAATCCATTGAAAGGGCTGTTAAGCACGCATCCAGACATAGGCAAAAGAATAGAAGTTCTCCAAAGAATGTAATTTTTATAAACAAAATTTTACTAGTTTAATTATGGATTTGGGAAAAAGATGGTTGAGTTATCTTCTTGGAGCTTTGCTTTTTGCCTCTTTGGTTATGGTGAATCTCTTCCTTGTTCTGTATCTGTCATTGGATTATGAAAATGTCGAGCCGAAAATACTGTCATTTATCCCCGATTCAGCAGATAAGACACAAATGGCACAGGATATGTATTACAAAGAATATGGCTGCGGTTTCTTTGATTGCCTTAAAAAAGGATATGATCCATCTTTTGTAATTTCAAAGCATTCGCAAGATTACTGGAAGAACTGGTTTTATATATCAATTTTTGTGACAATTTTGCTTGCTATTGCAATGTTTTATGCCATTGACAACACTTCACATTTCTTGATTGCTTTGGGAAGCGCATTAATTGCTTCAGCCTTGACCTTTTCCACAGTAAACATCTTTGTGATATTTGGAAAAATCTTTAATGTAAGCGTCTTGACGGAGTTTGTCATAGTGATGTTTTCAGAAGTAACAAGAGTATTTTTGGTATTGTTTATTGCAGGGATTTTGCTTTTGATATTGGGTTTTGGATTAAAGTTCTTTTATTATGGAGAGAATCTTTTGGAAAGAATCAGGAAAGGAGATTCATAAGCTTTAAAACTAAGATTCTTTGCAAGTATTATGGATAGAGATACTCAAAGGCTTAAAAGGGCTTTGTCACCTCCTTTAACTCTTAGAATTGGAAGATGGGCATTAGAAAGATTAGCAAGTAATCCCGGGGTTCCCAGAGCTGCTAAACTCCCTGTTGCTAGTCGTATAGTTGAGAACAATAAATATATATTAGATTCTCTTAAAGCTAATGGTTCGTCGCTTGCAGCTTTTGGGTTTGTTCTTAGTTCTCGTTCAACTCCATTACATCTTCATAGAAGAGAGTATTTGGGAGTTCCTTATGGTATCTTTGAAAAACTTGGATTCGACTCAATGGAACCTACATACGCTGTTTTTGCAGAAGGAGTAAAATTCCCTGCCGGATTAAGACAAATATTAGAAGATGATTTAGTTTCATTAGGTATTAATTATACTGAAGATCGGGACGGAGTACGAGAATTTAAGTCGGTTGAAGATGGGGTCGCTTATTGGAGGCATATTATTAATTGTGGTAATTTAGATGACTTTATCTTTGAAAGAATGATTTCTCAGGATCCAAAATTTAGGGAACTTGGTGATCGAAAAAGACCTCAGCTTAAAGCAGGAGACTCTTTAGAGATTAAAAATAGTCCGTATAAGGGAAAAATACCAAAGAACACCCAAATCCCTTACTATTACACCGAGTCTTTTTCAGAAGCTGAAACAGTTTCAGAAGCAACTATTAGGGCGTTTTTAGATTATGGAGAAGGTGCCGTAAGGGCTTTGAAAAGAGTAATGGCTGATAGAGACTTAAGACTTGCTTTTGGGACTTCAGAAGATCAGAATCAAATGCCAACTCAGCGAACAGAGTTCCTTAAGAGATTGGGGTTCGAAGTACCAGAAAAAAATTAATTCTCTTATTTGTCTATTCTTCTCAAGAATTCCTTTATGAATGGTCCGTGCTGGTCTCTGTTTTTTATCTCCTTTACTGTGTAATAATTTACCCCATTTTGGCTGTGCTTTTCTGTCTTTAACTCTGAAACTAAAGAATCTTTTATTCCTTCGGCCAAGCAAACTTCCCCGTTTGACAAGCCAGAGACTTTCTTCACATCAGTCATGGTATTGCCCAAACTCATGAATTTCAAAACTCCGTCCTCTTTCTTTGCTACAACATCTCCCTTTCCTATGCCTATTCCGTGTTCCATCTTGTTCCTGAAAAGCTTGTTGTGTTCTGCTATCTGATTTGCAATATCATTTGCGGCATTGATTGACGACATTTCGTTCTTGAATGTCTTTGTGATCATTGGCACAAAAAGAAGCATAAGGAAATTCTGGTTTTCATAAACAACGGCCTTGCTTTCCTGCGCAATAGTATTTATTTTGCTGAACAAATCTTTCACACTTTCATTTTTTTTGTCCATCTTTTCTGCATTTTTAATCTTCAAGCAAACAATTGTTACCGGCTGATTTTCTCCCTTCAGAGACAATGATAATTCTGCCTTATTCACTGTCTCAACAAAATGTCCTGGGGAAGCCGTTGAAGGAATAACCAATGTAGATGCCCTCTTTTCCCTTCTTGGAATAACATATCCAAAGAAGTTCTTCTTGTATCCTTTCCTGAAGATTATGAATGAAACAAATCCAAGAACAAAAATAAGGAAGAACCATGCCAGTGGATATTTTGTAATTACCCCCATTCCTGTAAGTTCCTTGACGCTGACTGCGTTTCCTGTAAGCGCAACCTTTCCGCTTGCGGTTTCCAATCCGTTTGCAATCACCTCAACATCATATTCTCCATCAGGAGCACTGAGGACATATTTTTTGGATTCATTGACTTCCAAAAATACATCAACATTAGTTGCATTTTCACCAATTTTTACAAGAACTGTTTTGTTGTAAGGAATATTTCCCATGTTAGACATGACAACGGTTCTGTTTAATATCTCCATTTTTACATCTTCCTTCACAGCAACGTTAAATTTGGATTCCGTTATCAGTTGGTTTGAAACTGCTACCACGTACCATTCGCTTGGGGGTTCTATGGATGAAATCTGAAATTCAAACAATTCATCTGTGGCTATTTCTTTCTGCGAAAAGATTTTGTTTTCCTTGTTCTTTACAGTTATTATTGCCGTTGAAGGAATTTTTTCTCCTGTCTGATCATATAAAACTGCCTTTACTTTCATTGCACTTCCTGGCTGGATTTCTGTCGTGTCAAACAAAACTCCAAGACTTGTAGGAATCTGCTTTACATGAATATTGAAATCGGAAAATCCAGTGTTTGAAATCTCGTTCAAAGGATCTTTTTCATAAACATTCACCTTTACAAGATACTGGGCTGACTTTGTGTTCTTTGGCATGCTGAAATTTATAGAAAAGAATCCGTTGTTGACTATGTCATTGTAGGTCTGATTGCCGTTGAATGTAGTCATTGTAACTTCAACAAATCCGTTTACCGGCTGTCCGTTAGCCTTCGTTGCCGTTCCTGAAATTATTATTTTTTCCTCGGGATTGTATGTAGTTTGATTTGTGTCTACAACAACACTAAGAGATTTTGAAATGGTGAACTTGTTTGTGAAAACATACTCTGTTGGAACCGCTTCGAGATATGCCTTGATTTGACAATTTCCCTTTAAATCATCAATGAGTTTTTTCATAAGGGGAATTGACTTCTCTATTCTGGCTGCTTCATTTGCAGGAACTTGAATAAAATCTTTTGAGACCTCTTTTATTTTTCCATCGCAGATCAAAACCAAATGCAAATAGTCATAAATTCCCGAAGACGTTGTTATCGTTATCGGAAGATTTATTGTATCACCTAAATTATATATCTCTGACGGCTGCTCATTGATTGTAATTTCTGCAAAAACACTCGAGATAAATACGATTGCAAACAGGAACATAAACACCACTTTTTTCATGCTTTACCAACATAAAACTTATTTATAAATTTTCTTGCTTTTTTGGGATAATGTTCTGTAAAATTTAAAAACACTCCTCAACTGATTATGTCATGGAAAAAGAGGGCTTCAAGGTTACTCCGTGGGAGGTTTCTGGAGATGTTGATTACGATAAACTAGTCAAAAACTTCGGTACAGAGCATATTTCCGAGAAGATTTACAAGAAACTTGACAAATGCCATCCGCTTATAAGAAGAAGGTTGTATTTTTCTCACAGGGACTTTGACAAATGGCTTGCAGCTTACGATTCTGGAAAGAAGGTTTCGGTATTGACTGGAAGAGGGCCTTCAAGCAAAATGCATATAGGACATCTTGTTCCATTTATTGTTGCGAAATCATTGCAGGATGAGTTCAACTGTGATGTTTTCATTGCAATTTCAGACGATGAAAAGTTCTATGTAAAGGAAAACTTGAGTTTTGAACAAGCCTTAGAATTTGGAAAAGATTCTATTTTGGATATTTTAGCCCTTGGCTTTAAACCCGGAAAAACATTTGTTTTTCAGGATTTTGTATACACTGACATGTACAGGTATGCTGCAAGAATCGCAAAAAAGATGACTTACTCAACTGCAAAGGCTGCTTTTGGATTAAACCCTGAAAACAATATTGGATGGAGTTTCTATCCTGCCATGCAGGCCGCCCATATTCTTTTTCCGCAGTTCCAGAAAGGGAAACATATGTCTGTAGTTCCAGTCGGAATAGATCAAGACCCCTTTATCAGATTGACAAGGGATATTGCAACGGCAAAAGAGTTCAATCTTGAGAAACCGGCTGCACTGCATGCCAGATTCTTACCTTCATTAACTGGAAGCGCGAAAATGTCAGGGTCTGAGTCTACAGGACAGATAAATCTTAATGATACCCCAAAGGAAGTAGAGATGAAAATAAAGAAATATGCCTTTTCTGGGGGAAAGGATACTATTGAAGAGCATAGGAAACATGGAGGAAATCCTGATATTGATGTTTCATTCCAGTATTTGAAGTTCTTTTTTGAGGAAAATGACAAGAAATTGAAGAAAATACATGATGATTACAAGTCTGGAAAAATGTTGACTTCTGAATTAAAGCAAATTCTTATCGAAAAGATAAATTCTTTCTTGAAAGAACATCAGAAGAAAAGGGAACTGGTAAAGAAACAATTGAGCAAGTTTTTGTTAAAATGAATTATTCAGTATATACAACTGAAACTTTTGACAGGGAAATATTCAAATTATCTAAGGCAGACAATGATAGAATAGAAAAGATGTTTTTGCAGCTTAGATCAAATCCTTATGTTGGTGATCAGTTAAGATACAAACATCTGAGAGAGAAAAGATTGGATGGTAAAAGAATTTACTATTTAGTCTATGACGACTTAATTTCTGTTTTAATGGTGGCAATAAGTAGTAAGAAAAATCAGCAAGCAACAATAAATTCTATAGTTAAAAATTTTGATGAGTACAGAAAATATTTAGAAAAACTTTTAAGAAGAAATTAGGCTACTCTTCTTATTCTGCCTGCTTTTATGTCTTCTAAACTCTCTTTGAATTGCCTTAATAGGTTAAAATCTATGATTTCTTCAAGTTCTTTGAATTTTGCTATTTGGCGCTTCATCTTCTCGTATTCTTCTTTGGGTATGGTTATTTTTTCCATAATTAATATATGATTAACACATTTATATAATTTGCTAGTTTTCTAGAATATAAATCCTTAAAAATTGTGCTTAATGATTGAAATTATGGTTGGAATAGTTTATCCCGATAGGCCACTTCTTAGTATTGGTTCTACATTTGGAATGGGCAAGGATGGAATGCATGGACAGGAATATAATTTGGGTGTTCCAATAGAACTTGCACATAAATTCTTCCAGACAAAACTCCCACCAAAAGTACGAAATAATTTAAACGGCGAAGGAAGAACAATAATTCAACACATTTTTGGAAAAGGTCAGAAATTTTTAACAAGTGAAAATCCATATTTATTTTGTGTTAATAATAAAGGTGAGGAAACTTTTTTACTGAGAATAGTGAATGTACCAGGAAATGCTACTGAATTAGGAATTGATGGTAATGAGTTAGAGAGAATTTCAAAAGAATTGAGTGAATCTCTGTTGCCAGTAGAATACCTTAATGGGGAATTTGTTCACAGTATAGTTTATGTTCCGCACAATATTGATAGTTTCACTCAAGCAGCGGCTTTGTTGGCACTCACTAACAATTGGATTTCAACAGCTTATGCAGCTACACGAGAAAGAACTCGCTAATTTTATAAATCTCTTTTATCTTAAGCTAATATGAAGATTTTGGCATTGCATGTCGACTACATTAATTTCAAACCGTTGAAAAAAGCACTGAAAAGCGTTGCTGAATTATCTGAAAAAGAGAAAAAAGGAAGCGAAATAAGGGATGCGCTTGCGATTTTGACTTCTGTTGAAAAATCCGATACGAATATTGAAGAAACTGCAAAGAAACTTGTTGAAAACATCAAGGACATTGCGGAAAAAGTGAATGCAACAAACATTGTTCTTTATCCATATGCACATCTCTCAAGCGACTTAGCTTCTCCAGAAAATGCAATTAAAGTTCTGGAATTTGCAGAAAAAGAACTTAAGAAAAACAAATTTACAGTTTCAAAGGCTCCTTTTGGATATTACAAGGAATTTGAATTAAAAGTAAAAGGACATCCCTTGTCTGAATTAAGTAGAGTAATAAGTGCTGATAAAAATATTGCAGAAAAACCAAGGCAGCAGAAAGAACAAAAAATTATTCTTGATAGAAGCAAATTACCAAAGAATGATCATAGAATTATTGGGGAAGAGATGAAAATATTTTCTTTTTCAGATGATGTGGGTCCTGGACTAGTGCTATGGCTCCCAAATGGAGAAGTAATCAGAGACCAGATAATGAGATTCATGAGAGATATTGAAACAAAACAAGGATATCAGTATGTGACTACACCACACATTACGAAGGGAATAATGTATGAAAAAACTGGACATGTCCCTTATTACACAGAATCATTATATTCTCCAATGAAAATAGATAATGTTGATTACTATCTTAAACCAATGAATTGCCCCCATCACCACATGATTTACAAAAAGTTAGTTGATAGCTACAAAGACTTGCCATTCAAGCTTGCGGAAGCTGGAACTGTTTACAGAAATGAATTGTCTGGAGTAACTTATGGTTTAATAAGAGTAAGGGGCATGACACAAAATGACGCTCACATTTATGTGGCGCCTAATCAACTTAAGGATGAATTCCTAAAGGTTATCGAAATGTTTGATAAGGTTTACAAAACTATGGGAATCAAAGATTATTGGTTTAGATTATCTTTACCTGATTTCAAAGCAAATCCCGAGAAATATACTGGAGATCCAAAAGAATGGGAACATGCATCAAATGAAATAAAAAAAGCAATGAAAGAATCTGGAAAAAAATTTGTTGAGGGAGTTGGAGAAGCAGCGTTTTATGGTCCAAAGATTGACATTCAGATAAAAAACACTCTCGGTAAGGAAGAATCAATTGCGACCTCTCAAGTTGACATAGTTGTTCCAAAAAGACTTGGAGTAGAATATGTGGACAAAGATGGAAAAAAGAAAAACCCAATAATAATTCATAGGTCAATAATTGGAAGTTATGAAAGATTCATTGCATATTTGATTGAACAAACAGAAGGAAGGTTCCCAACCTGGCTTGCTCCAATACAAGTTAGGGTTTTGAGTTTCACAGACAGGAATGTTGATCATGCAAAAGAAGTTATAAAAAAACTGGCCGAGCAGATTCCTGAATTGAGAATTGATGCTGATTTTAGAAATACAACAATGCAGGCAAAAGTAAAGGATGCAGAAATAATGAGAATACCCTACATAATCACCATCGGAGACAAGGAAGAAAAAGAGAAGACATTGGCTATAAGAGTAAGGGGAAGTCCTAAGCTACAAACATTTAAATTGAAAGAGTTTGCTGAAAGTTTAGAAAGAGAAATAAAAGAAAGAAAATGAATTCTGGGCAAAAAAGATTATCTCTTATTTTTATAGTAATCTTAACTGTAGTATTGGTTACTCTTAGTGCTTTTCTTTGGGTGAATTACAAAAATGGGCATTCCCAGATACAAGCGCCACAAAACTCTCAAAATATATTTGAGCCAAAAAATGAGTGCAGAGGAAATGGCACAGTAAATCTTTCCAGTCCGATGAAAATGGAGGATATAGGAATCGTTATACCAATGGGACTTGTGGTGGGGGATCATGTTACGCCAATTGACCATATGTACTTACAGCCTACCATATTCCACTCTCAGCCTGATACTTATAACGTATATGCGGACGCAGATGGCGTCATTACCGGTATTGGAGTAGAGCCCGAGAATCCTGAAAATAAATACAAGAAAATTAATGTCAGAATAATGCATACGTGCGATTTCTACAGCATATACAATTTACTGACGAGTCTATCAATCGACATAGTAAGTGTTACTGGTGAAATGTCCTACGGAGATTATTGGTCAGGCTCTATTCCTGTAAAAAAAGGCCAGATCATAGGAAAGATAGGCGGACAAACCTTGGACCTGAGCGTTAACTAC
>CAZIET010000001.1:14681-26921 GCA_964538405.1 Candidatus Woesearchaeota archaeon | reverse complement strand
CAGAACACTACGCCGGCGAATCGTGGAAGATAAATACAGTTGATCCGTTTGATTATTTCGAAGAGCCGCATAGAAGCCAGCTTCTAGAAAAAAACTTAAGAACAGCCTTGCCGCTTGGCGGGAAAATAGATTATGACATAGATGGCAGACTAGTCGGTAACTGGTTTGTTGAAGGAAGCGGGGGATACCCCGAGCAATATGTCCCTGAAGTCTGGAGGAACCATCTGTCTTTTGTGTACGACTATATAGATCCGACGCATATTATAGTGTCTATGGGAAATTATGGTGATGATGCAAAGCAGGCTGCAGTAAAAGGAAACTTTCCCGACCCAAAGGACGTTTCAGTGTCTACTGGTATCGTGAAATATGAGTTGGTGGGAATAGACTATATTTTAGAAAATGGCCAGTCGTGGGACAGGATGAGTGTTGCGAAGAATCTTAAGGTAAGAGATAGCGGCTTTGTAGAAGGAACGGTGCTGGCGCAGATGACTTCTGATAGAAAAATAAAATTTGAAGCCTTTCCTGGAAAGACTGCAGACCAAGTCAGTGGATTTACAGAAGAAGCAGTGATTTATGAAAGATAAATTTGAATAAAACTTACTTATCACTCTAGGTTTATTTTTTGAGAATATTTATTAATGATTTTTCCTTGGGATTTTTATGAATGTGGAATTTTATTTGGAGAAGTTGTTTGGTTTGGATGAATTCAAGAATTTTGTAAAAGAAAACGAAGGCGCTTATCTCTGCTCTGCCTTTTTTATAATTGACAAAGAAGGAAAAGAAGACAAACAGCATTTTGATTTCTATATCCCAAAAGATAAAAAAGCCTACAGTTTTCAATTTCTTGAAGAAGGAGCTAAGTTTACTCCTTTGGAAGACTTCAAGGAAAAAGCTCCCGAAAAAGTTTCAATAACTAAGGTTGATTTCAAGGAAATAGAAGGTATAATAATGGATGAAATGGAAAAGAACAAGGTAAAAGCGAAGATTCAGAAAATAATAATCTCTTTACAGAAAATAAATGGAAAAAACATGATTCTTGGAACGGTTTTCATATCTATGTTTGGATTGTTGAAAGTAAATATTGATCTTGAAACAAAAAAAGTGGTTGATTTCGACAAAATGTCTTTCTTTGACATGATGAGAGTTCACAAAAAAGAAAAATGATTCAGATAAGCAATTCATTTCTTTATTTAGATCCTTGGACCTTAGGGCACATCTTTTGGGGAATTTTAATTATACTCATTCTTTTAAAATTCTTTAAGAAAACTAAAACTTCCACAAAGTTTGGAATTTTGTTTTCACTTTTCACATTGTGGGAAATTTTTGAATTCATAAGTTTCAAGCTTGGAGGTCCATTAATATATTATGGGATTTGGGATGTGTTTTATGACATTGTCTTCGGGATGTTTGGAGGATTAATCTATTTATATCTTTACAAAAAAATTACTTTAAAATAAACCTGTCTACCAAATTCATTCTAAGAAAAGCCATGGAAACATCAAAATTCATCCACCATCTAAAAAATGTTCCCCTTAAAATACCATATTTCCTTTCTTTGAGTATTTGATAATGAGAAAAATAATCGTAAGAGTATCCCTTTCCATACCATTTTACGAAATAATTCAGTCCAACTTCAACCCTATATCGATGCTTGTAATATTTTGGGAGTTTGCTCCATATTTCTCTCTTTAATGCCCTTTCTCCAGAGTTGAGTGCAAATGGAGTGAAACCTTTTTGCATTATGTTATTTCTTACCCCAATGAACATGTCATATTTGTTGCTCATCACAGGATTGATAATTGATTCAATAATCTTTGGAGTCAAGCCTTGGAGATCAGCATCTGAAAAAAATATTATGTCGGAAGAAGTTGCCCTTACCCCTTTGTCCATTGAATAAGCCTTTCCTTTGTTTACCGCATTCCTAAAATACTTTATTCTTGGGAACTTTTTCATCATATCCCTTACCACTTCTTCCGTGTTGTCCTTGGATCCATCGTCGACCACCACAATTTCCTTAAGAATTTTTGTTTTTCCCAAGGCAGACAAGGTTTTTCCTATCCTTTCACTTTCATTATAAGCCGGAATTATTGCTGAAACTTGCTTTTTCATGGTTACTTATTTAAATGTAAAAAACGAGATTATAAAAAAGTGACTATTCATGGCAAAAACAATTCTATATTTGGGGTCTGGAGGAATGGCTGGAGTTTTTGGTGGTGGGATCGTGACTGGATTGCAAGAAGCTAACGCGTATAAAAATATAGAATCTGTTTATGGGCTGTCATGCGGGGCTTTGAATGGAGCTTATTTTTTGGCAGAACAAAGCAGAATTGGATCCAGCATATATTATGAAAATTTGATAAACAATTTTATCATTCTAAAAAAAATTCCTATCGCTGTATACTATAGGCTAAAGAACAAGGTAATGAGCACAAAAAATATTCCTAAAAAGGAGAAAATCAGCACCATGAATATTGATTATCTGCTTTCAATTGTTAAAGGCAGAAAGAAGTTAGACATAAAAAAGGTTGTGAAAGGCAAGATTCCATTGTATGTAAGAGTCACTAATACACAAAGCGGAGAAACAAAAGATATTGATATTAGAAAATCAAAAGACCCTCTTAATCTATTGAAGGCAGCGGTTTCAATGACTCCAATGACATATGGTGTAAAAGTTAAAGATAAAAAAAGAATAACATATGCCGATGGCGCAATAATGAATCCAATCAATCTTCAAAATTTTCCAGCTTATGCAGAAAACAAAAAAATAGTAATTGTGTTAAATGCCCATTTTGATGAAACTTTTTGGAAACAGATAAAAAATGAACTGACTTGCATTGTTGGAGGGATTTTAGCCAAGTTAATATACCCAAAACCCGCTTTCAGTGATTGGGCAACCAAAGAGATGCGCAAAAAGAAAGAGATAAAAATTGCTTATACATATTCAAATGTATTAGTAGTCAGTCCTCCAAAAGATTTTGGTGTGGATTTGTTATGCACAGATCCTGAAAAGCTGTTAAAAGCTTATAACATGGGAATAGAAGCTTCGAAAGAAATAGTTAAGTTCATGAAAGAAGATGTTTCTAAAGAAGAAATAGCTCCAGAGATTAAGGCTTCTTCACAATTGCAATAATGTTTCTTTTTGAATACAGCCCTGTTGGATTGTCCTTGTCCATAACTTTTACTATTTTGAATCCAACCTTTTCCAATAAATTAACAAATTCATCTTTTTCATACAAATAATAATATCTCATGTATTCCTTTTTGTTATATTTCCACGAAATAAGTGACTCTTTTTCCGAATCTTTGAATTTTTCCTGATTGTAATCCCAAACTGTTATCATCGCTTCCGCATTTGGCTTCAAGACCCTAGACAGTTCTCTTAGTGCTTCGATTCTTTTTTTCTTTTCTGGAATGCAGTGCAAGGCAGCTATGAAAATCACAGAATCAAAGAAATCATCATTGAATGGCAACAAATCTGCTTCTGCATGAATTAATTGAGCATTAATCTTGTTCTTTTCAGCAAATTCCCTTGCATATTTCAGCATGTTTTCTGAGAAATCCACACCATAGATAGTTCCTTTTATTTTCGTGAAATTCTTCCCGCTTCCGCATGCCAAGTCTAAAACATTTCCTTTTTTGTCTCCAAGAAATTCTACGACTTCTTCAATAGGATTTATCCTAAACGTCTTCCATGGCTGGGCAATTGAATTCCAAATCTCTTTTTGATCTTCCATTTTATCCATTTAAATATTCATCAAATACCCCATACAGGGCACTCATAAGTTTATAGTTTCTATACTCATTGGGATCAATCCAATCAAACCTATCGTGTTTTGGGCTTAATCTCACATCTTGAGAATCCGTAAGGCATTCGAAAGCCGTAGCACTGATTGTAACACCCATTCTTACCCAAGACATAGGTCGAATAAAGGGACCCACTATTTCTATATCAAGCCCAGTTTCTTCATTTACTTTGGAAGGAAATGTTGGAAAAAACAGCCCTTTACCTTTTATCATCCCACCTGGAAAATCATATTCCCCTTTACGATCGCCGTCGGCATCTCTTAGAAGCAAAACTCTTTCTGTAGGTCTATGAACTATAAACGCCTTGAGAGACTTCTCTCCTTGAACCATATGAAAACCAATAGTGAACTCTTTAAAAGATTTGTCAATATTTATAAACCGGAAAGATATTATCCTATAATGTCAAAAAAGGTGGTGTATCCAGTAATTCTAATTTCTATTCTAATTTCGTTAAGTTTTGTAAGTGCCTTTAGTTTTTCAGATTTTTTCAAATTCACAGGAAATCCAACTTATCCGCCCGGAACTCAGATATGCATGGATACTGACAGTGGGAGTTATCCAAATACGTTCGGATATGTAACGTTTGTTTATGGGGATGGAAGCATTGCAAATGGTACTTGGGCTGCTAATGGTTCTTTGTTCTATTATAATTATTCAGATTATTGTGCGACCAATAGTACGGTTTCTGAGAGGAGTTGTGTAAATAATAGCATGGACACACATATCTTAAACTGTGATTTTGACAGATATTGTTTGAATGGAGAATGTGTTATCAATACATCATACATCCCTCCCAATCAAACCAATCAAACAAGCAGCAATGTAACATGCACAGATACTGACGGAGGACAGAATATCACATATAAAGGATCAGCTCAAAGCGTTAACAGCACAGGTTACTATGAAATTGTAGACTATTGCTCTTCAACAACAATGATTTATGAATCAGTATGCTCTTCCAGCACTAATCAAAGCTCTTATGTTTTGTTAAATTGTGGTTCTGAAATGACCTGCTATGATGGCTCTTGCAGAAATCAATCGAGTGGGGGCGGAAGTACAAACAATAGTTCAGGAAGCGGAAGCAATTCTTCAAGTGGGGGCGGAGGAGCTGGAGGAGGTTCTTCAGGAGGAACCCCCAGAAGTGGTGAAGGATCTGGCGCCGGTTCTGTTGCAGTTGGAGGTGGCAGCGGTTCAGGATTCATTTTTGGGAAAGAGATTCCACCAAGCGTTGTAAAGAACAGCCAAGGAAATACATTTTCAATTGACAAGGGAGCTTCAAAGATAAAAACACCCCAAGGAACAGAGGCAAAAATTGTTGTGGTAATAGAAACCGATGAAAAAGCCGGAAAAGCTTATGCGGTAAAGACAAGCGGAGAAAAAGAAGAGATTGTGATTTCTCCTGACAATGCCAGAGTTGCCTTCCAGGAAACAGTAGATACAGATACCTTTGGAGAGATTGTAATGAAAGAAGACAATGGAAAAGTGGTTTACAATGTTGAAGCAACAAAAGACGTGAAAGTGTTGTGGTTCATAAAGGCAAAAATGAATATCAATGCAGATGTTGATGTAACGAGTGGAGAAGTCGTTAAAGTTAGCAAACCTTGGTGGGCTCTTTTTGCTAAGTAATTCTTTAAAAGATTGTCTGCTCGAAAAATATATAAAGTTTTAGCCTATAAAATAGCATGGAAATGAAATCTTTTACTGCAACAATAAGGAAAGGGGAAAAACAATATGTCGCTTTGTGTCAAGAATTAGATGTGGTCAGCCAAGGCTACACTGTTGAAGAAGCGATAAAAAATCTGAAAGAAGCGGTCGAATTGCATATAGAGGAAGAAGGCCTACCTGAAGAGTTAACCTCAAATGATACCATTGTAGTCAATTTTGAGGTGAAAAACAGTGGCAAAGCTTCCAAGATTATCAGGTAAGGAAGTAGTTAAAGCGCTAAACAAAGCAGGATTTATTTCCATAAGACAGAAGGGAAGCCATAATTTTATGAGAAAAGAAACTCAAACGGAAAAAATAACTACTGTTGTTCCAATGCATAAAGAAATTGATACTGGGACTTTATTGGAAATAATAAGACAATGTAAAATGACAAGAGAAGACTTCTTGAAATTATTGTAGCAAGTAATTTAAAACCGTTTTTTATGGGATTATTATGGAAATAAAGGAATATCTGGAATCATTAGGGATAAAATTCATAACCCATGAACATCCCGCAGTATATACTGTCAAGGAGGCAGAAAATTACTTCAGTAATATAAAAGGAATCCATTCAAAAAACCTTTTTTTAAAAGAGAGAAAAAGCAAGAGATTTTACATGGTTATTATCCCATTCAATAAGAATTTGGATCTAATTTATTTTGAGGGAGTCACGGGAGATAAGCTAAAGTTTGCAAATCAAGACAATCTTAAGGAAATACTAAATGTTTCTCCAGGTTCCGTTTCCCCATTCAATTTGATCAATGATTCTGAAAAAAAGACCGAGCTTATAATAGACAAGGAAGTGTGGGAGTCCGAATTTGCTGCGTTTCATCCAAACATAAATACAGAAACCCTTGAACTTAAAAGAGATGATTTTCACAAATTTGTAAACAGTTTAGGAATTAAAGTTTCAATATCTTAAAATGAATAATATTTTAAGAAAACCTGTTAGAACAATGTCTGGAGTTACTCCTTTAACTGTTGTTTTGAAGCCGAGAAAATGCGATCATGGAACTTGCATTTATTGTCCTGGAGGAGAAACTGTTCCGCAGAGTTATACCAACAAAAGTCCTGCTATCATGAGGGCTTTGGCGTTGAGTTTTGATCCGTATACTCAGGTTATGAATCGTTTGAATGTTTTGGATAAGATGGGGCATCCCACTGACAAGATTGAGATTATAGTTCTTGGAGGGACTTTCTTACAGTATGAGATTGATTATCAGTATGAGTTTGTTAAAAGGTGCTTTGATGCCTTGAATGGAAAGGATTCTAAGAGTTTGGAAGAAGCCAAGAAATTGAATGAGAAAGCTTTGCATAGATGTGTTGCTTTATGCATAGAGAATCGTCCTGACAATTGTTCTGCTTCAGAGATTCAGAGAATGCTGGAATTTGGATGCACTAGAGTTGAATTGGGAGTTCAGATGCCTGATGATGAAATGTATAGAAAGACTAACAGGGGGCATAGTGTTAAGGATGTTATTGATGCAACTAAGAGATTGAAAGATGCTGGATTTAAAGTTGGGTATCATATCATGCCTGGTTTGCCTTATTCAAATAAGGAGAAAGATTTGAAATTGTTTAGAATGATTTTTGAGAGTACTGATTATAGGCCAGATCAATTGAAAATATATCCATGTCAAGTTGTTGAAGATTCGCCTCTTGCTAAGATTTGGAAAGTGATAAAGTTCAAACCATATACCGAGTTGGAAGCTAAGGAAATAATGGAAGAGATGATGAGACTTATTCCTGAATATTGTAGAGTGATGAGAATGATGAGAGAATTTCCTAAAGAGAAATTGATTTCAGGTATTGAGAAACTTGATTTGCGTAAGGATATTGAAGAAGGTTTCCGTAAGAGTAAGGAGAAAGTTAATGAGATTAGGATGAGGGAAGTTGGTTTTAATGTTAAGGTTGATTTGGATATTGATTTGAAAATAACTGAATATAATGCTTCTTCTGGTAAGGAATATTTCTTGGAGTTTGTGAATAAGGATAATATATTATTTGGGTTGTTAAGATTGAGGATTGCTGATGAAGCATTTGTTAGAGAATTACACGTTTATGGTAAAGCTGTGGAGTTAGGTAAAAGTGGGGATACTCAGCACAAAGGAATTGGGAAGTTGTTGATGTTGAAGGCTGAGGAAATTGCTAAGGAGAATAAAATGAAGAAATTGAAAGTTATTTCTGGTGTTGGTGTACGCCCCTATTATAAGAATTTGGGGTATAATCTCGAGGGATTTTATATGGTTAAGAAATTAAACAAATCTATAGAACATGGAAAGTAAAGATTCGTGGTGGGAAAAGAAGGCAGTAGGTAATATTTCAGAGACTATTGTGGAAATGATGGTAAAATCAATGCCCAATTGGCAATGCGTAAGATTTGGAGTAGAGAACCATATAGAAGATTTAAAGAAACATATTATAACTAATATAAATCCAACTACTAAAAAGATTAAATCTATGCCAGATTTTATTGCATTTAATACAAAAACTGAAGAAACTTTTTTTCTTGAGGTCAAATATAGGGGCTTTGTAGATAAAAGAACAGCTGGAAAAGTAGAATATAAGCTTGATTTTTTAAATGAATATTTAGATCATTGGAAAGGAACAAAATTGATTATTGTTCATGGACATAGTCCTTATTTCTTTGTTATTAACTTAGATGATGTAAAACAAACTATGTGCAGGAAAGAATATGATGGCTATAGATATGAATGTTATTGGGACTTTGGAGGTATTCAGAAAGGGATAAAGGATATATTCCCAGAAATGTCAGAAGACATAATTAAAAGAGCTATTGATATGATTCCTAAGAAATAGAACAGTTTTTACTTAAATGGTTAAAATATATAGTCCAATATATATTTTCAATCACGATAATTCTTAAGAACCATAATATGTACTCTAAGAGTACATGGTAAAAGTAGAAGTGATAACAAAAACAGGAATGAAGATTTTAGTTGAAGGATCTTCAACGGAAGTTGGGGAATTATTGGATGATATTGAAAGAAGAGAAAGAAGGTTTGATGAAAGACAGCTATTCTTTGAAAGAATGAAGGAAAGAAGAATAAAAAGATTTAGGGAGAGAAGTACACTAATCCATGGAGGGGAGATAAAGTTGACTGATGTTTTAGAGTCTTTTATCAAAAACGGTTTTTTTGATCAAGGAAAAGGAATTAGAGAAGTAATGTTGAAACTAGCAAAGGAAGGTATTTCAGCTCCTTCCAGTACAGTTCACCCTTTATTATCAAGGCTTGTAACTAAACAATCTCTAAAAAGAGAGAAAAACCAAATTGGGGTTTGGGAATACCGGAAAAGATAAAATGGGCAACAAAAAAGTGATACACGATTTTTTCAAGAATATAACTGCAGAAATTAAGATCAAGGCAGAAAAAATTGGGTTAAGTAGGCATAGTTCAACAATTGGAACAAATAGAGAAATCCTTCTAGCTAAATATTTTAAAGAATTAATGCCTTCATTTTTCAATTATGGTAATGGGGTAATCATTGATTCTGAGGGTAATATGTCTAGTCAAGAAGACCTAATAATTTACTCACCATTTATGGGGGGGTTTGACAATGAAAGTTCATTATTTCCTGTAGATGGGGTTTGTGCAACAGTAGAAATAAAAAGTAATCTAGACCGACAAAAACTGAAGGAAGCTTTTGAAAATATAAGATCAATCAAAAAATTCCATTATTCACTTATTCCAAAGACTTATGCTGGAGAATGGAAAGAAAAAGTTTGTTGTAATATTTTTTCCTATGACTCCATATCTGCTAGTACTTTAAAGGGTCATATTTTTGAATTACAAAACGAATTGAAATTAAAAGATGAAGAGATGTTTGATAATCTTTGTGTCAATGGACAATACATCTTTACAAAAAGCTCTAAAGCAGTTGAACATTTTTCTAGGAAAAAAGGTGAAAAATATGTTTGCTTATTATTGGAGGAAAACTCAATTTCTTATTTTATTGATTTAATAATCAACGATATGAATGTTCCACTTTCACCAATTCCTTTATTTATCAAATATTTAGGTACTTTTGATGTAAAATGCTTGTAAAATGAAGAATCCAATAAAATTAAAGAAGGCAACACTGTTTGACTGTAATATTGCAAAAGACGGTGATCAAAAAGAAATAAATGTAGCTGATCTTGTAGGGAAAAAAGTTTTTATTTTAGATCCAATATCTAAAAATCTTGAATTCTTCAAATCAACAATAGAATCAAATATTATGAAAAAGTTAGATGCTTTGGAATCAGATAACTTGGCAAAAAAAGAAACGAAAGTATCTCCTTTAGCAGACTTAATGCCCCTTCCAACATCTAGAGGTCCTAAACAAACAGGAGTAAACTTTGATGTTAATGATAATACTTTATTGGAAGAAATTTTAAAATCTTCTTCAAGCGATGACTTCAAACAAAAAACTATAAAATTAGCAAACAAATATGTTGATAAAACAAATAATCCCAAAGGGGCTCTAGGTTTTGTTATCTTTGACATTGAAATAAATCGTAGAACTGAAACATTCCTAGCTATCTTGATAGCAGATTATCGTGGAACTCTTTCACCGGATGAATCAAATGCAGTAAAATTCTTAGATAAAGTTTTTGATAAGGATTTTAGAGATATAATTTTCTACCCCCGCTTAATTTCAGCTACTGATACTGGAATAAGAGTATCTCGAAATGAAGTAAAGTCTTGTTATAAGGTAAAATCAAATCCAGATTTGCTACATGTCTTAAACATTAATCCAAAAGTTCATCCTAATGACAAATTAAAAAAAGCATACAAAGACAAACTTGGTAAACCTGCATCCATGAGAGATTTGGTCTCAGATTTAGGGTCGGATGCTAAGAATGCTGAGATAGTTATCTCTATTGATGGGAAAACAGTTAATATACCTTTTTTGGATTTTTTAAAAAAGTTTAAACTAATTTATTCGGAAAAAGGAGAGGGAATCTTTGTTGAGGGTGGGCTAGTTAAAGTAATAATTGGTGGTAAAGAGATTCGTAGAGACTGGTGGATAAAACATTCATTTAACATAGGTGAAACTAAAGGATAATTGAATTAATGGTTTCTCACTATGGTAACCAAAAATACCTTTTATCAGCATTATATAAAACCAATCCCTTTTTGTGCATCCAATCTAGCCATTCACATGTTTTATACAAATCTGGAACACCATAATTCTTGACTATGTTAAATATCTCTTGAGCGTTTAAGCCAGGATTGTTGGTTATAGTTTCTCTTATAACAGAATACTCTTTGTTTTCCTTCTTTTTGATTACCCAGTGAAGTAAACGTTCGACTCTTTCATGTTTCATAAAACCAACAAAATTATCTAGTGTTAAATCTCTACTCTTGGAGAAATGGCTCTCAGATATTTTTCCTCCATTATCTACTCTTGCAAAACCAGAAGTTAGATTCATAATTTTCAGCTGGAATCTTTGACCAAGCATAGAATCAATAACATTTTTCCTAATGTCTTCATCTTTGTGAATCTCTGAGAGATGTGCGTCAAAATCAGCTCTCAATCTTAATACAACTTTATTTAGAGCATCCTTATCCTCGTTCTTGAAAGATGGAGCTAGGTTGTGAGCATAAACTATCTTGGACCACATACTAACATTCAAAGACTCAATTAATTTGTTTAAGTTAGCAAAACCATACTCATTAATCTCATCCAACTCTTTTGGAACTGTTATCTCAGTGGAGGTAAACCTTTTCACTAAGTCAGACCATTCGTTTGATATTGAGGTACCAAATCTAGTATTGATGTTTGAAAAGATTGAATGTTCTCCTAAAGAATTTTCTCTTTTGGAAAGCTTTTCATATAAGGCCACATACGATGTATCTGGTAACCCCTCCATAACACTATTAGTTGAGTAAGGTCTGTCGGCAAAACGAAGTCTTATACCTGGTAGATATTCAAAAGAAACCCCTTCATAATCTCTTGCTGGAGGAGGAATATTTCTATATTCTGGTGGATTCATTTGGATAAATGTTTTAACTAATTCTCTGGAGAATTTACTTGAACTAGTAAAAGAAGAAAGAGTAATTCCTCCAACAGAACCGATTGAACCTGGGGAACTAATTAAAGGCATTTGAAGTGATGCAGCGATGTTATCTTCAACACTTAACGTTTCAGATATAAGATTTTTGAAATAATTCTTCTCTAAACTAACACCTTGGTAAATTTTATCTGAATTGATATAGTCCCAGCTTTCTACTAACAAAAAAGGTTCATCAACACCATTTCTTTTATTATTTATATCAATCTTTTTGGATTTAGTGATATTAATCAGTTTATGATAGTCTGGTTTTTTTGAGTCTTCCCTTCTAATCAAGGCCATAACTATTACAGAAGGATTATTTTGCAGAGCTGAAAGACCAATGCACAAGAAGTTGCCCTTTCCTAATAATGCTGCTTCCCAAGTGGGAGAAATCTTTTCTACAGGCGTAACATAAAAAGAAGCCTCTTTTTCTATGGCTTGACCATCTAATTTCTTTGTAAATTCTTTTCTCCAAGCAGATATTTCTTTTATCCTTCTCTGTTCATGCTCCCCAAAATCAATATTAAAATTATCTCGCATATACTGCGGTCTAGGATAAATCTGATTCCAATAGTATTCTCTAGGGGTAAGAGATATTGGGTCCATGAATTATCAAGATAGCTCTGATTTTTATAGTTTATTATAGAAAAATTACTCTAGTTTGTATATGA
>CAZIET010000001.1:0-14671 GCA_964538405.1 Candidatus Woesearchaeota archaeon | reverse complement strand
GGAGTAATCCCAGAATCTTTCAAAACTTCTCTCCATTTAGATGAAATATCATCTTTTGACAAACTTCCGGCTTCACTTTCAGTAATAACTCCTAATTTAACAGAGCATTGGGTAATATGAGTATCCGGAGCAATCTCAATAAATTCCATATTCTTCAAACCAACTCTCCCATATTCAGACAAAATAAAAGACCAATAATTGAATATTTTAGGACCAGATAAATAAGGAAAGCCTTTCTTCATTTTACCTTGAATAACTTCCTTCAATTTAAGATAATCACTATCTGCAGACTTAACAAGACCTTCAAATGACCCAAAATTCTCATAAACACTTTTGGAAATTGTCTTCCATGTAGAAGTTTGCTTATTGGGCTGCAATGCAAGTTTATACTTTCCAAGATTCTTTCTTAATGTTTCATCATCCATTTTGGAAACCAAAGAAACATCAAAAACCACTTTCGTTTCAGGATCATTGAATGTTTTCAAGGCAGATTCCCATAATTTGTAACTGTCTCTCTGATAATTAAGAGCCATGGGAAGAGTAAAATAAGAAATCCTCAATTCATTACTAGGAAAATTCACAGGATTAGAATCTTCAGGCATCTTTGTCTGCCCCAATTTACCTTTTTTGTAAGCATCCAAAAGAATTTTGCATTTATCTACAATTAATTGCATAAGAGAACAAAGTTTTAATCGTTAAATAGATTTTGCAAGCATAATCAGTTGTATACTAACACTTCTTTTTTAGGCTCTTTATGTCCCAAACCAATAGTTAGCGGAATAGGGATGTTAACTTCTTTATCTTCCTTCTTGAATACAATCATAAGCAAAACATACACATGGTTAGTTTGGTAAGTAACAGACATCTTCATGTTCTGAATGCCTTTTAACACATCTTTTGAAATACCAAGGTTTTCGCTTGCATTCATTATTTCTAGACCACAAATTAAATTATTATGGTTGACATCTAGAATAAAATCTCCTATGTCTAAAGAAGCCTTCACTTTTTCACCATCAGATATGGAAAAAATATCATTCTCGGCATCATAATCTATTGTTTTAATTTGTCTTGCCATTTTCTATCAGTGTTCCAAGCGCTTATAACTTTTAAAACCTTTGTAGTATCATTGATTTCAGCTATCAAAACTAATGAATATTTTCTACTCATTTTAAACCAGAGTTTAAATCTTTCTCCTTTTCCTTTCTCAATTTTTTCCAATTTGTTGAGTTGGGATAAAAAACCCCTTGCCATGCCTTCACTTATGGGTCTTTCAGATGTTCTTTTGTAAAAATGAGGATCAAAAACAAGATTATTTGGATATAATTCTTCAAGAAATTTTTTCACGCCTTTTAGTTCCATTTGATAAAAGAGAGACTAAATGTTAAAAATGTTTGTTATCAAAATATGTTTTCATGGCGCCCCCTCCGGGATTCGAACCCGGGTCTCGGCCGTGAAAGGGCCGCATACTTGGCCTCTATACTAAAGGGGCTATAAACATACTTCTTAAAATTAGTTTTTAAAATTACCTAAATCTTTGGATTAAAGCTCCTTTATGTAATCTCTTCATATAATCATTAATCTTTTTGGTTATACATCATTCCACCTTTCATCCAAGTCGTTGTCCCAATCTCTTTTCAATACTTCCTCTGAAGCAAGCATGTTAAGAATGCTTTCATAATATTCTTCTCTTTCTAATTTTTTAGTCATCTTTTATTTGAATGAGCCTGCGAGGATTTGAACCTCGGACCCCTGCCTCTCTTAGATTTCTTAGACAGCTAAATGGAAATTTTGAGAGCAGTGCTCGTGCCAGGCTGAGCTACAGGCTCGCTCACATCAGAAAAGCCTTTTTTTCATATTTAAAACTTCTCATCCAAGAAAGCTTATATACCAAAAAGCCCATAATGAATCATTAAAAAAAGATGGAGAAATTATTCAGGTTCAAGTACCCAAAATTATTCCTATTAATATTACTTTCAATTTTAGCCTATTTTTTATTTATCAACGCAAATGTTCAAGGCTTCGTAAACAGCTTAGAAGAATTGGAATATATCGGAATTTTTATTGCCGGCCTGTTTTTCTCATTTGGATTTTCGGCACCTTTCGCCGTTGGATTTTTTCTGACAATACAGCCGCAAAACATTTGGCTCGCAACAATCATTGGAGGAAGTGGAGCGTTAATTGCGGATTTGATTATTTTCAAAATGATAAAATTCTCATTCATGGATGAATTTGAAAAGTTAGAAAGAACAAAAGTAATGAAGGAAATTATAAAAGACTTTTCTTACAAACCCTTAGCAAAAATAAAAAACTATTTGCTCTATGCAATAGTGGGAATAGTAATATCTTCTCCGTTGCCGGATGAGATAGGAGTAAGCATGCTTGCCGGTTTGACGTCAATAAGAATTCATATATTGGCAATAATAAGCTTCATCATGAACAGCATAGGAATTTACATAATGTTATCAATCTAAATTATTTTGACATCCATTCCGAAATATTCCTTGGATATGTCCTGCAATTCTTCCAATCTTCTTTTGAATCTTCCAATCAATGCAGCCTTGCTCTGGCTTCCTGCAGTAATCACTATCTCATTATCCCTTACTTCCAATTCCTTGAATCTTAAAGGATTGACAATCGATTCTATGAATTTCTTTGAATCCGAAACCCCTTCTGGTTTTGAAACAACTCTTACTCTCTTTCCGAAGATTTCGCTCATTCTTTTGATGTTTCTGCCATTCTCCCCAATGGCCTTTGATATTTGGTTTTTTGAAACAGAGAAAAAAATTGTGTTGTTATAAACAAAACATGAACTTGTCGGAACCTGGGTTACTTTTGAAAACATGTTCAAATACCTCATCTGCTGCATATCAATCGTTTTCATTAATCCTCTTTGACTTCCACTAGTTTCTTGTCCTTTTCCTTTTTAACTAATTTTCCCGTAACTTCAACAAACAATCCTGGCAATCCAGTTCCTACAGGAACCGGCTGATTCAAAATAATGTTTTCAATGACGCTTGTCAGTTGATCCTTGCTTCCCTTTATTGAGGCGTTCACAAACTGATTTATTGGCGTTTCGAATGTCGCCCTTGCCAAAATGGATGCTTTCTGCGCAATTATTCCCATTCTTGTTATACCCTTTATCAATCCAAGAGTTGTCATTGCATCCGCAACCAATTCAAGATGTCTTCCATCAATATCAAGTCCCTGTGTATTCAAGACCCCGTTGATTTCATTGATTATCAATTGTCTTCCAGCTTCTATTCCCAGAACTTCTGCAACTTCATACAAGTCATTCGAAATAGTTTTATCCTGATCAACTTCCTTCATTCCGAATACTTCCTCCAAGTTTGTTCCAAGAGTTATAACCATATATCTACTGTCGTCCTTTGTAACCATAACCTGGCTTATCCCCTTAATTCCTGAAATGATTGTTCCCTTCAGCTTCTCCTTCAATTTGTAAAGTTCCTTGAACGTGTATTGAGGGGCACTTATTATTATTGAATTGTCTTTTTCCCTTGCCTTGTGTCCAAGTTCTTTCAGTCTTTCAGTTATCGTCTTTATGGATGAATGCGTCTGCTTCAATCCATCTTTGTCTACCTTGATTTCTATGTTCTTGTCGCTGAAATTTATTCCTATTTCTGAAGCTATTTCTCCGATTTTTATTTCCTTTATCTTTTCAGCAAACACTTTTGCATCCTTTTCGTTGTTCCAGTCTTTGTTCAGGTAAATTTCCATCTTAGGAGATGAGGGTTTCTTTCTTGCATCGAAGATTTCAATTAGCTTTGGCAACCCTGTCGTGATCTGCATTTCCTGGACTCCCGCGAAGTGGAATACGTTCAATGCCATTTGTGTTGAGGGTTCACCAAATGACTGTGCCGTTATGATTCCAATTGCTTCTCCAGCATCCATTTTTCCCTTTAAATGAGCCCTTGTTACATCGACATCGTCGTAACCGTACTTGAATTGTATAACATTATTGTTGCTATCCCTTATTGTTCCATCATATTCTCTTCTCAGATCCTGTATTGCATTTGCCAATCTTCTGTACAAATAACCGGATTTGGGAG
Source organism: Candidatus Woesearchaeota archaeon (assembly GCA_964538405.1). Classification (GTDB taxonomy): domain Archaea; phylum Nanobdellota; class Nanobdellia; order Pacearchaeales; family GW2011-AR1; genus JAGVWT01. The sequence continues at coordinate 10,604 of CAZIET010000001.1, read as the reverse complement.
TTCTTAGTGCAGTATCCATCAGAGAGTCCCTTCCCGTCATGGCTCCGAAGAAGAACTCATCCGGACGCAGTCCCTTCATGAAAGAACTTTTGATGAATCCACGTGAATGTGGAGATAATTCTCCTTTTCTGAAAGATGAAAGTGTCCTCTTTTGGTATCCTATGTCAATTCTCTTACCCATCAATGCCTGCTGACCAACACTGCATGCAATCTGAGTAATATTCAAGATGTTCCCTCCACCTCCGGAAATTATCATATGATTAACAGGGTTGTTGCTTGGGAATTCCTTCTTTGCTATTTCACCTATTTTTGTTCTGACCTCATTCAATACCTGCAAGATTTTAATTTCTCTTGTGTCTTCCCTTGATTTTCCCGGAATTGTTTCCAATTTTCCCTCTTCATAATCCCTTATCAGCTCTTCCGTTCTTTTTTCCGCCTTTTGTATTATTTCTTCAGCCTGCTTTAATGCACGGTCATTCAAATTCAAATCCTCAATTGAAATTGTGATTCCATGCCCTGCCAAATATCTCACCCCGAGATTGTAAGAATTCTTGATCAAATTGAATGCCTCATCTCTTCCATACTCTTTGTCCACTTCCTTTATCAATTCCCCGTCTTCTTCGCCGAAAAGACTTTTGTCAATCTTTCCAGAAACTATTTTCCCCTCGGAAATTTTTACTGAATTGTTTGAGAAATTTATCTTTGGAATTATTTCTGAAGTAACCTCTGTTCCTGCAACTTTCTTTTTGCTTATTTCCGCATTTATTCCGGCGCTGTATAACAGCTGATTTGCATCTTCCTTTGACAGTTCATTTATTCCAAGCAGGTAATTTCCAGTCAAGGCGTCCTGATCCAATCCAAGCAAATTAGAATTATTCTTTGGAGAAATCAAATTGTTCTTTACATTCAATAAAATTCTTGCCTCTGAACGAGCTTCTTCAGTTTGAGGTGAGTGAATATTCATCTCGTCTCCGTCAAAGTCTGCGTTGTAAGGGAAGCATGCTGCAGGATGCAATCTGAATGTCTTTCCCGGAAGGACTCTTACAAAATGTGCCATCAAACTTCCCTTGTGAAGACTTGGATGCCTATTAAACAAAACAACATCCCCGTCAATCAGATGCCTTTCAACTTTGTATCCGGGAACTATCTCATTAATTATCTCATCTTTAAGATCAACACTAATCTTCTTCTTTTTTCCATCCGGCCTTATAATATAATTTGCTCCGGGATATTCCTCTCCTTTCTCTATAAGTTTCTTCATTGCTTCAAGATTCATGTCATTGACTGTTTCAGCTACCGTTATTATCTTTGCAATTTCAAATGGAACTCCAACTTCATTGATGTTGATTGATGCATCAGGAGAAATTACAGTACGAGCAGAATAATTTACCCTCTTTCCGGCCAGGTTTTTTCTAATTCTTCCTTCCTTACCTTTGATTCTTTCAGTGATTGTTTTCAATGGCTGTCCTGATCTATGTCTTGCAGGAGGAATTCTTGTAACGCTATTGTCAAAGAAAGTTGTGACATGATATTGTAATAAATCCCAAAGATCAATAATGATAACTTCAGCGGCTCCTGCATTTAGGTTTTCCCACAATCTTTGATTTGCTCTTATAATGTCAGATAATTTATGTGTCAAGTCATCTTCTGATCTTTCTCCAGATTCTAAAATAATACTTGGCCTTACAGTTACGGGAGGAACCATCAATAGAGTAAGAACCCCCCATTCCGGCCTTGCCGTTTTTGGATTTACTCCAACCAATTTTAATTCTTCATCCGGAACTTTTACAAGCATTTCCCTTATTTCGGTTGGGAAAATTCTCTTCTTTCCCAAAAAGAAGTTTGTAGGTTTGTCTAACTTTACTTTTTCATTAACAGTTAAACAGTGTGGACATTTCTTTGCATCTTTTGCTTTCTTAGCTCTCAAACTTGGAGGATATTTCTTCATATCTTTTTCCTGCAATGTCAATTTTCCACAATTGTGGCAGAAACATCTCAATCCCATTTCTATTAATGGAACATATTTCAAATGAATTACCGGCCTTGCTAATTCAATTCTTCCAGGGTGCCCCAAACATTCTTTTAGCCGACCTCCACAAGTACGACATCTAACTCCAGGGTCAATTGCTCCTAATCTTAAATCCATCAATCCTCCGTCAACAGGATATCCGTCAATGTCATACAATTCAGGCGTGACTATTTTTGCCACTGAAATCTTCTTTATTTCTTCCGGACTGAACAGTGAGAAAGATATTTCATCGATTTTTTTTCTTACAATTGCTAATGCCATTTTATTCGTATTTGTTCCTCAACTTCATTTTAGTTCTGATGTGCAATCCCTGCAGTTCTTCAAGCAATAATTTGAATACATATGATACTTCAACCGGCTCGGTGTCTTCACTTGAACAAATTGGGCATGAGATTTTGCTTCTTATTGAATCCTCGACTGCAATTCCACCACAATTTGTACAAATGTATAAAACAGTTTTGTCTGAATCGTATCTTTCTTTCAGCAACAATGAAGCCCCATGAGCAACCAATGCCTGCTGTTCCATTTCTCCAAGTCTTAATGCTCCTCCTCTCGCACGTCCTTCAATTGGCTGTCTTGTCAATAATGCAATCTTTCCTGAAGCTCTTGCGTGTATCTTGTTTGCCACCATATACTTTAACTTTAAGTAATACAAGTTTCCGATGAATATCTTTGCAGCCATTCTTTTTCCTGTAATTGGATTGTAAACCGATTCCTTTCCGTCATATCTGAATCCCAATTGTTCCAAACTGTCTTCCAAAGAACTTTTTTCTTCCCCTGAGAATGGAGTTCCGTCAATTATCTCTCCCCTCAAGCATCCAACTTTTCCAGCAAGCATTTCCAGCAAATATCCGATAGTCATACGGCTTGGAAGACCGTGAGGATTGAACATTACATCCGGCCTTACACCCTTTGAAGTGAACGGAACGTCTTCTTCGGAGATTATTGCTCCAATAACTCCTTTCTGACCGTGCGATGTGGCAAATTTGTCTCCTATTTCCGGAACCCTCAAATCCCTTGTTCTTATCTGAACTATTTTGTTACCTTCTGAATCTTTTGTAACGAAAACGGCATCGACGGTTCCCTTTTCTTCCTGCCTCATTGTAACCGAAGATTCTTTCTGTGTCTTAACTGAAATTTCCCTTGCTTCTGACAAGAATTTTGGAGGGGATATTTTTCCAATAAGAACTTCACCCTCACTCAATTCAGCTTCTGGAGCAATGATGCCATCATCTTCCAGATATTTGTAGCTTGCCTCTGTTCTGTATCCCGATGTTCCTTTTTCCGGAACAAGAATTTCATCCTTTAATCCTCCGGCATAATTCACTTCAACTGCAGCATATGGCCTGAAATAGAAACTTCTTCCAACCCCCCTATCCAAGCTGCCTTTATTGAAAACAAGGGCGTCCTGCATGTTATATCCGGCCTGAGTCATGACTGCGACAACCATGTTCTGTCCAGCAGGATACATGTTAAGCGTATCATAAACAAAACTTCTTACAATCGGTTTTTGTGGATACGCAAGAACACTTACATCCGTGTCCAATCTTGTCAAATAGTTTGCGGCATAAATTCCAAGAGACTGCTTTTGTGTTTTGCTTCCTCTGTTAAGTCTAGAAGATTGATCATGATTTCCATATGGAACCAAACTTGTAACAACACCAAGCAAATTCATGATGTCGATTTCCATATGTGAGTGTTCGTTTGTCAGTTCCTCTTCATAAATTGCAACCAATGCATCCTCTTCCTCGGATGTGTCAAGATATTCAATTATTTTTTCCTTCAAAAGATCGTTCCATTTCATCTGGTTCTGCTGTAATCTTAGCAAATGCTCCTGCGATAATCTTGGAACTCCGTTATCAACAATAATCAATGGCCTCATTGCCCTTCCAGGCTCGGTGGAAATTATAACATTGTCAAAATCAACATTGTTCCTAACACTTACTTCCATTGGAATCTGCATATTTCTTCTTTTTTCCTTGATCTTCGTCACAAAATCTTTTGTATTAATAATGGTTCCAATGAATTTACCATCGAGGAAGACATCGCTTCCTTCCGCTCCATCAGTATTCAGACCATCCAGTTCAAGATTTTTTATGAATGCATTTTCATCAAGATTTATTCTGGTTGAAATTTTACACAAAATGGAAAGATTTTTTCTCAAACCGATTTCCGTTCCTTCGGGAGTTTCAATAGGGCATAATTTTCCATAATGAGTCGGATGCAAAGTCCTTGCCATGAAATTTTCCTGCTCGGATGGGAGCATGCTTGAAACCCTCTGCAATTGGGAAATTGTTGCAAGATAGTTTGTCTTGTCCATATTTTGTGTTACACCAGAACGGTCTCCCGTCCAGCTTCCTGTCGCGATAGCAGATTCAACCCTGTGCGAGAACAAAGTGGATTTAGCAATTGTCTTTATCGAGAACAATTTTCTTCTTTTTACCGATTTCTGCAGTGAATATTGAATGTCTCTCACGAGAATTCCTAGGTTTACTCTAAACAAGTTAGCCATCAAATCCCCAGAAAGCCTTATTCTTTTGTTTGCATAATGGTCCTTATCTGTACGCAATTGGGGGTTTTCCTTTGCGATCAAGAACTGTTTTATCATCTTGCACAATGTGATTGCTTTTTTTATTCTGTCTTCCTTTCTTTGCCCTATGTTTGGCAATAAATAAGAATCAATTCTTTGCTTTATCCTATCAAGAATTTCCTTTTTTGTTCCCTGAACGGATGAATCTTCCGCAAGCTTTAGCATTGCATCTTCCGCAGTCGGCAAATTAGCAAATTCATACAAGTTGACAATCAAGCTGTCTGTTTCCTTTCCGACATATTTTGCGATGTCCGCTTCCTTTACCATTCCAAGAGCTTTTAGAACAATGACTGCAGGAATGTTTCTGAATCTGCTGAATGAAACTTCCAAAATGCCATCCTTGCTTTCAGAAACAATTGTCGGGATTCTGTATGTTCCACGAGAAGAAAACATCCTTAAAAGAAGCTGTTTCTTGCTGTTTTTCTCGATGAATGGCTGGTTTTCCGCAAGATCTTCCGACATAATCATGACTCTTTCATTTCCGTTGATTATGAAATAACCTCCGGTGTCCAAAGGATCATTATAATTCTGAATCAGTTCATCCTTTGACAAACCATAAGTATTGCAAACCTTGCTCTTAACCATAACAGGAATTCTGCCTATTTCAACTACACCAGAATCAATTTGCCCGTCCTTTTTTATCGTGATTTCCAATGTTATGGGCGCAGAATAGGTAAGGTTTCTGATTCTTGCCTCGTAGGGCATGACATATGAGGTACTTCCATCGGATTCAACGATTTGCGGTTTTCCCACCTTTATCTTCCCGAAGTGAATCTCAAAATCCTCCGGAGCCATGTTTGCATTAATTTCATTGATTATCTCCTGCATCCTGTTTTCAATAAAATCATTGAATGATGTCACATTTGACTCTACAAGAGAATGTTCCTGAAGATATTTTTTGACCACTATATGCCCGTTTGTATTTTTCATTTTATACCACCACCCTGTAATAAAATGCCGGTTTTCCGTCGGCAATTTTTCTTTCTATCTTGATTATATCCCCGATTTGGCAGTCTTTTGGAATTGCAGGATCATCAAGCAGAATTTTGGGCAACTGGGATTTGGAAATGTTGAAACTACTAAGGAGATCTTCAGTCTCTTTTTCGCTTAACTTTGAGTGCTTTGGTTGTAGGGAATGCATGTGGAATAAGAAATGTCCGGGACAAAAGGAAAGACCAAAAATTAATTTAAAAAGTTTGTGGTTTAGTAAGTTTATGTCGGAAAATGGCCCCGATGGGATTTGAACCCACGACACCTGGATTAAAAGTCCAGTGCTCTGCCAGGCTGAGCTACGGAGCCGTAGATTAAATTACCAGAATTATTTTAAAAAACCTTTCATTAAACAAATTTCTTCAGTTTTTTCTCGAAATCTTCCTGTGAAGAAGAACCTATATATTGGTCGGCTTTCTGCCCGTTCTTAAACAAGATGAAGTTAGGGATTGAAACAACATTGTATCTTTCAGCCAAATCTGGGTTTTCATCGATATCTATTTTTCCAAATTTTATCTTACCTTTGAATTTTTTAGCCAAATCATCCATAATAGGAGACATCATAATGCATGGCATACACCATGACGCAGTGAAATCAATCAAAACATGACCTTGCTTAACAAAACTCTCAAATTCTTTTTTTGACAGTTCGGGAACAATATCATTTCCAGCCATTTTTTAAAAACCACAGGGTTGTTTATAAATTTTATTGGAATTATATATTAAAAAACATATTTGTTTAAAAAGTAAACAAATTCTACTTTAAAATGAAATTTCAAGAAAATATAGATTTTTTCTCCACATCTCATGGCTATGACACTGAATATGTCCATGTAAGGGATAGGCCTGTAAGTTCATTGATTAAATTGTTAGAAGAAGATGGTTTTGTTCTTGATACAAATAAATCAGATATTGGATACAATTTTAATCATACTATAGGCGACTCTCAAAAAGTCCCATTAAGATTGTGGGAAAGAATTGAAACAGAGACTGGAATAGTCGCTTGTAGAATAGGGTTGATTGGAAGAGTAAACTGTTTACAAGAAGAAAATATTTTTGAATTAAACTTAAAAGATGATGTTGGGACAGATGAAAGGGATCACTTCAGAGAAGTAGTTAAAGGCACTGCCCTATTAACGACAAACCATAAGCTAGACTATGAAAAGGCATTAAAAGCGATAGCAAATGTTGGTTCCTTAGTTAAGAGTGTGTACAGGAAGACTTGATTTTAAAAAGTTACAATATTTTTATAATTATCTTTAAAAAGAACATGAGTTTTGCAAGCTTATGGTAGCAGAAGCTGATATTCCAGAGGCTGAAAAAATTTCTTTAGACTCAATGCCAAATGTATGGCCATTATATCATAGGGCTGAAGTTGTAGTTGGGGATGTAACCTCTCCGTTGGCAGTAACCACATTATGGACACAGAGACAAGGATTGGAAGGAAAACTTCAACCAAATGAATTCGCGGCGATTGGACAGTGTTATTCTCCAAGAGGAGTTAGCTTAATTATAAGAGAATTGTTAGCAAATCCAAACATCAGAACATTAGTTACATGGGGAAAGGATGCAACAAACACAGGAGAACAAATAAAAACTCTTTTTGAACAAGGTTTCAATCCTGATTACACTATTCCTGGTTTTGGGCCTTCAATAAGGCTTCATGAAGAAATTCCTGCAGAAGAAATTCAAAGAGTAAGAGAAAATGTCCAATATATAGACATGCGTGAAAAAATAAAAGTTACAGATTATTCTGGAATGGCTGAATTTTTAAGAACCCTTCCAAATGAAAGAAAACCATGGAGAGAATTTGGAATAAGATATCCTTTAGCAAGACCAACAACAACACAAATGCCTGGAGAGCTTATGTATTCTGCACAAGGACAAAGTGTGGAAGAGACATGGCTGGACATTATTGATACAATATTAAAATTTGGTAGGGAGAAGATTCTTCCTGGAGAAGACTTCAAGCTTGATATTCCAAGCATGGCAGCAATAGTCAGGGGTGATGAAGACCATATAACAATGAAGAAGCCTGAGGTTTTTAGATACATTCCAAACTTTGAAGATTCAGTTGCAAGATATGTAAAACAATTCACTACTTCTGAAAGACCAGAAGGAGTTGCATATGCATATGGTGAAGAGCTTTTTGCCCATGAATCTTTAAATGGAGAGAAAATTAATCAGATAGCTTATATCACAGACAGACTCAAAAAAAACCCACATACTGGAAGAGCTTTTGGGAGTACATGGAATGTAGGAAGACATATGACTGCTCCTGAAGGACCTTGCTTGGTTGGTGTTCAATTTACTACTATGCATCAACCTTCTGATGATTCCCATGATTTATTATTGACTGCTCATTTTAAAACTCATGATATGTTCAGTGCATGGCCATCAAATGTTTTCGGATTGAGAGAACTACAAAAATTAGTTTTCGATGAAGTAAGAAAACCACTTGTAGATAAAGGGTTAAATGTAAAATTAGGTCCTTTAATGACTTTCTCTGGATCTGCACATATGTATGGAGGGCAGATTGCATATGCGCAACAAACTTTGAAAGAATTTCCGCTGGATGATAATAGAACATACAGATTAGCTGGAAGAATGAATGTTGATCCAAGAGGGAATTTCGGACTTAGTATTACACCAGAAAACAGGATAAGAGTAGATCATTACGACCCCAACAAAGGGGAAGTTATTCATACCCAGGAATTTGACAAAAGAATAGAAGCTGAAAGATGGTTCTCTGATACTAAAAGAGCCTCAGATCCTGCACATATTATGTATTTAGGTAGAGAACTTGCAAATTTAGACACAGTTAGAAGACTAAGAGAAAAAGGAATTAATGCTGAATACCGACAGGATAGAGTAATTGAGATAAATGGTAAACCAATTTAAGCTTTAGCTGGTTTTTCTTTTTTAAATTGATTTGGTAAAAGAGATGGTAAATCATCAAAGCCAGTGCTTCTAACAGCAAAATATTGCTGCTCGGGCTCATCAAACATCATATAAATTTCAAATCTTGCTATTCTCTGCCCATGTTGTAAGACAACGGGCAAGTCTCTTGCCCTTGCTTCAAAGACTATATGCGCAGGAACATTGGGATCTTTTGGATCGTAGCCATGACCAGCATTGATAAGGTTTGCATAACTTGTTTTGACATCTCCCAAGTCAGGAGAATAATCTGAAATTTCAGCAGCAAACATTTTAGGAAGTCTTATATTCTCTAGTGATGGCACTAAAATAAATTCTCCCGGGTGAATAATAACTCTTCTTTCTCCCTGAACAGCTCTTATAGGTTCAAAAAAATGCTCGGGCTCATAACGTCCTTTCTCCGACAAAACAATGGTCCTTCTATCTTTTTTTGCTTTGTATACCATCACATCTCCTGAAAGGTCTGCATGGAACGTCAGTTTTCCAGAATTGAAAATTTCTTCCCTGTCTTCACCATTATAGGAAGGATTTCCTTTATTGTCTGTAAGTATTGGATTGTTCTCCAATATCATTCCAAGATCAACTCCCGGAACAGGTTGAGGATTGCCTTCATAAAACCTAATTTGAGGTATTTGTGTTTTATTAGGAGTAATAACTACAGGACACATTGTTGCACACAACTCTGAAAAAATTGGTCCACTATACCCTTTCGGAACTGCATCAAAGCGTGTTGATCCTTCAACCAAAGATTTTTGAGATATTCCCACCCTACCTCTGCCAGATTTGTTGAAAATTCTTGCACTTACTGTTGGAGGCAAGTTAAGACCTTCAACTAATTTCATCAAGTAAGGCTGATCGGGCTCCATGTAAAAATTATCTTCTCTAACATTTGCATCATCCACTACTGATTGTGGGCCCCATAGGTCGCCAGGCGACAATCCAAGCAATTCATCCAAACTTTGTCCTTCTACGGGCAAAAAACTTCCAAGAAGTTTCCATTTTTGCACACCTACCCTCAAATCAAGGCTGCTCGCATTGACAAGTGATTCATCTGCACCAGTTATAGCACCACCTTTTATCAACTCCTTAATTTTCCAGTCAGGCAATATCCTACCACCTCTTCCACTCATAAATAGAAATTCTATAGAATGTTTTTAAATATAATTGTACTAAAAAAGTATTATTAGACTTGAGTTTCCTTTCCTTGCGTTGAGACCCTTCCACCCTGCCATTGCCCCCTATAATCAGAAAAATTCTCAGAAGTGTCGAAAAACATTATGTGAACCACTCTAGCTCCAAGCTCAAACCTGAAATTGCTTTTTCCCAAATTACACATTCCAAAAGTCAATTCTCCTTTATATCCTGGCGAAGCCGTAGCGGTGAACATGGCAACTCCAGACCTTTGCAAAGTTGACCTTGGCCTAAAAATTGCGGCAACATTTGACGGAAGATTCACTTTTTCCATTGTCTTCACAAGAACAAATTCTCCAGGCTTCAATGTGAATTCTTTGTCTTTTCCATAAACCGCAACAGATTCAACATCCTGAGTAAATCTCTCAGTAATTCCCAAAAAAGATTCTCCTTCCTTTATCCTAAAAACCTCTCCAACTCTAAGATCAAAGCCTGCTCCTTCAGGATTTGTCAACTCTCTTTCGCTTAAATTTTCAACAAGATTATTTTCCTTAACCAATCTCAAAAGTTCTTTTGTTCCAATCATTTTTAGTTGAATTATTTTTTGTTTATATTTTTTGCCATACTTTAATATGCATCTGCAAACAGCACAAAAACTAATTTATATAAAAACCAAGCCATTATTGTGAAGTAAACCCCAGTTATTTCCATGTTAAGAAACATAAGAAAGATATAAAATGCAACAAGCAAATCTATGGAACTCATTATCTCCCCAAGGAACATCAATCCCTTTATTGTAAGATATGAAATCGAAAGAAACATCAGATAAAAAGGTTCCAAACTGGTAAATTGAGCAATAGTTATCACTGCAAGAACAAGAAGATCCAAAATCATGAAAATCCAAATAAGCATTTTAGTATTCTATTC